>JAQGNK010000376.1 GCA_028291905.1 Polaromonas sp. | reverse complement strand
CAGCAGAACGGCACTGCCATTGAAGCTGATAAACCATTCACTTGAGCTAAGGGGTGGACTAGGTGGCAAGCACAAAGCAAATCCCCACAAAAAAAATGCTGCTGGTTTAAAAACCACTACGCCAGGGGCCGCGCAACCTGCCCTCGATTGCGCAGCGCACCGTCAATCAATCAATCAGCTTGTTTTTGAGCGCGTAATATGTCAGATCGCTGTTGGAAGCAAGGCTCATTTTTTCCATGACGCGGGTGCGGTAAGTGCTGACCGTCTTGACACTCAACGAAAGCGCCTTGGCAATGTCGCCTGCGGTTTCACCCTTGGCCAGTTTCAAAAACACCTGAAATTCCCGCTCCGACAATTGCTCATGGGCAGCAACATCCTTGGGTCGGTTCAATTGCTGTGCAAGCAGCTCGGCAACGGCTGCGGTGATGTAGCGCTTTCCCAGGGAAATTACACGGATCGCGTCGACAATTTCGGAAGGATCGCATTCCTTGTTGAGATACCCACTGGCCCCCTGGCGGATCAGGTTGACTGCGTAATGCTCTTCTGGATAACCACTCAAAATCAGGATGCCGACATCTGGCGCCTTCGCGCGGATCATGGCCAATGCATCGATTCCGCTTTGACCAGGCATGGACAAGTCCATGACCAGAATATCCAGTTCAACATTGCGGACCAAGTCAATCGCCTCGCGCCCGCTTGCGGCTTCACCAACAACACGCAGATCCACCTGGTCCGAGAAAAACTGTTTCAGTCCCGAACGCACAATGGCATGGTCATCCACAATTCCAATTTTTATCATGTCGCTCTCTTTCTATAAAACCTGTAACACCTGGCGAAACCGTCCAAAAACAGTCCTCTGCCAAAGCAACTTCATTGATTATCGCTGCTCATTGTTGATGAGTTGTTTACAGAATCACTGAACGGAGCCAGACGTGAAAAAATTTACCTCGCTCAAAATGGCCCTCAGCCTGCCGCTGGCTATGCTGGCCGCAGCTTTCCTGATTTTTATCAATGAAGTCAGTTTTCGGCAATCTACCCAGGCCGTCGCCAATATGGAGCAGGCAGAGCAAACCCGCAGCGCCATCAGCCAGCTGGTACGGCAGATACTGGACGCTGAAACCGGCCAGCGAGGCTATCTCTTGACAGGCGACATTCGTTATCTGGAGCCTTATAAGGCAGCCGTTGGAGATATTACTCAAAACCTCAATATTTTGCGTGGTTTGTTTACTTCTCAACCTGAACTGCTCAGCGACTTTGATGCGCTTTCGCGCCATGTCTCGCGCAAGATGGCTGAGATGGACCTGAGTGTGCGCATGCGCAAGGATGGCAACGAGGATGGCTGGAAATTCGTACTGACGACTGACGTTGGCAAGGAGCAGATGGAGGCCATCCGCGAGCAATCGGGCAAGCTCGCGGCCAGCAGCGTCTTGAAAATGCAGCAGGGACAGGCAGAGATCAAGACAGCACTGCAACTCTCCCGTATCGGCATTGCCGCCACAGCGCTGGTTGGACTGGTGGCTTTTTATATGTACCTGATGCAAACCAAGGCATTGCTCGCATCGGGTCAGCGTGAACAGGAATCTCTCGAGCGCGAGCGCGATCTGCTGGAAAAGCAGGTAAGAGAACGCACAGCCAGCCTGGCCGAACTCGCGACACATTTGCAGAATGTGCGTGAAGAGGAGCGCGGCCATCTTGCTCGTGAATTGCATGACGAACTGGGGGCGCTGCTCACTGCCGCAAAACTCGATGTCGCCCGGATCAAGTCGCGTTTGGCCGGCAACATGCCAGAAGCGTCGGAACGACTTGAGCACCTGACAAGCACACTGAATACAGGCATCGCCCTGAAACGGCGGATCGTTGAGGACTTGCGCCCTTCGTCACTTTCTCATCTTGGGTTGGTGGCTTCCCTGGAAATTTTGGGACGAGAGTTTGCGGAGCGCTCCGGGCTCTCTATAGATACCGATCTCGAAACTGTCGAGCTCGGTGGTTCAGCACAGCTGACTGTTTATCGACTGGTGCAGGAATCTTTGACCAACATTGCCAAATATGCCAATGCAACCCAGGTAGAAATCAGCCTGCATAACTTTGACAGCTTCATAACAGTCGATGTGAGTGATAACGGCAAGGGCTTCAAATTGGAAAATATTGGCCCAGGAAGCCACGGACTGGCCGGAATGCGTCATAGGGTCGAAGCTGCCGGTGGAAAGCTGACAGTTTCCAGCACCGAAGGCAGTGGTACGCAGGTTGGCGCCGTTCTGCCGAGATCACTGTGAATTGACGGTTAATTTCACGCGCAATACTCGTCAGTCCAGCCATCACTCAGGTAACAAAATGTCATCCATATCCTACATGAGACCCCACCCTGGCACTGACAGTCAGGCAGGTTTAAAGCCGATGTCAAAAAAGCATGCTGCAAATTAAAGTAGCTAAAAGGTTTTCAGGAATTGTTAAAAATAACCATTTACTTGCCAAACTACTGAATTGCTGACTCATGGCAAGACTCGTAGAAGTTTTCACAAGCGCTTTTCTCCAGTCGTTATCATGGCAATTGTCAGTTTGAGATTAGCCTTTGGCTGATAGCGTGATTTGCTGGCACCGTGCGTTCTCTCGTTACCATTTCTTTTTCATTCACTCACAAGGAACTATAAACATGAATACAACCACATCCTCCAATATCGCACGTGACGCAGTTCCTGCCGTACGCAAAGCTTCCGACGACTTCCTGGAATCAGCCGGCAAGGCTCTTGATTCAACGCGCGAACATGCAAACATGGCACTGGATAAAGCAGAAAACAAAGTGCGTGAGTTGCGTGGTAGCGTTGATCCGATGGTGGACATGCTTGCATCCAAGGCTCAAAAGATGGCACGCCAAAGCCTGGACATGGCTTCTGAAGCGAAGGAGCGTGCCGAAAAGTCACTCAAGAATGCCGCCGATGCGACTACTCGCTATGTTTCCGAGCAGCCTATGCGCTCTGTGATGATGGCAGCGGCTGTCGGCGCTGCCGTGGCATTGCTGGTTTCTGCTTCGCGTAACCGCAACCGTAATCGTTATTGAAAACCGTCATTGACCACCTCTGCCAATCCCTGACATTCAACCGACTGCCCTGTCTATGCTGCACCCTCTTTTCTCAACGATAGTGCAAAGGCCCGATCTGGTCATGAACCATATATCGGCCTATGGTTCGCTTTTCCACAAGGAAGCGTCCAGTGCAGGTGCCGAATTGCTGGCTCGGGTAGTTGCAGGAGTGGTTGCGATTTTGGCCTTGGTTGTTTTTCTGGGACTGGCTGGAACAGCCCTGATGCTCGGTTTTTTGCACGGCCAGTTTCATTGGATGTTGTTGGTCGTGCCAGGTTTTGCCCTGGTACTTCTTATCGTTGCTGTCACGATTGCCATGAAGCCTCTTAAAAGCGAGCGCTTTCCGGAGTTAAGAGCCCAAATTGACAGTGATGCGCAGGCATTGCGAACGGTTGCCTGAAGACCTTCAACAAAAAGACCTTGGCATGGCTACTCCCACAACAGAACTCTCGCCCCAAGAACGTTTGGCCATCAGCCGAAAGGCCATTGTCAGGCACATGAATCGCCATCATCAGGAAGTCAAGGACCACAATGATGACGGGATCGTCGATGCGCAAGAAGAAGCACGTTCATCCTCCCGTGGAACGCTGGGCATGGTAAGACATGCTGCCAGAGTATGGTGGCAACGGCACCCCGCAAGCGCAGCTGCGGAACTGGCTCGTCCCTTGTTGAGCGACTATGCAAGCGCTCATCCCTTCAAGCTTCTCGGAATTGCTGCGGCCGTTGGTGCTGCAGCCGTTGTCATCAGGCCATGGCGCATGGTTTCGGTGGGCACTCTGGTAGTGGCTGCAGTGAAGTCATCGGGCCTTACCAATACTTTGATCTCCATGATCTCGTCGATGTCCATGACGCATCATGCTGAAAATACTAATCCGAGAACCTTATGAGCAACACCTCCACCTATTTAAGTGAATTGACCCTTGATCAAAATGCGCTGGATTCGGTGCGAACCAGTCTTGATCAGGGGGCCATCACGCCAGCTTATGGCCCGCATCGAGACGCCATTGTCAAGCTGCTGAACGATGCACTGGCAACCGAGCTGGTGTGCGTACTGCGATACAAACGGCATCACTTCATGGCCAGCGGTGTTTCGTCACCCAAAATTGCCGAGGAATTCATGGTGCATGCCAATGAGGAATCAGGGCATGCAGACAGAATCGCGCAGCGTATCGTCCAGCTTGGCGGAGAACCTGACTTCTCACCCTCGACGCTGCTCCAGCGCAGCCATGCTGACTATGATGAGTCGAACGATCTGAAGGCGATGGTCCGGGCCAATCTGATTGCCGAGCGGATCGCTGTGGAGGCTTACCGACAGATGATTACGCTCTTGGCTGACAAGGATCCAACGACACGGCGCATGCTTGAAGATATCCTTGCTGATGAGGAAGAGCATGCTGACGAGCTCAAGGACTGGCTGGATCTGTAGAAAAACCAAGCGCAGGTTGATAGGCGTGGTGCCGCTGATCGACAGGCTTTTTTTAACTTTGCACCAACTCAATTAAACCAACTCGAAGAGGAATCCTTATGAAATACGCTCGCGCAATCGCATTCGCAGCCCTGGCAGGCATTACCGTTATTGGCAGCGGCTGCGCCGTGGGGCGTGGTCAGCAAACTGCTGGCTCCTATGTTGACGACGCTGCCATCACGACCGCTGTCAAGGCACGCTTTGCTGAAGACAAGACTGTTTCGGCTACGTCAATCAGTGTCGAAACACTCAATGGCACTGTTCAGCTGTCAGGATTTGCCAAGTCAACTGCAGAAAAAATGCAGGCTGAAAATATTGCTCGTGGTGCAAAAAATGTCAAAAGCGTGCGCAACGACATCGTTGTTCGTCCTTAAGTACCCGTACAGCTCAAAGCACCTTTCTTGACAGAGGACGGTGTAAAAAAGGCAGGTGGTTTCACCTGCCTTTTTTCATGCCCACTGCATGAATGTCAATTGAATGAAGAACAAGAAACTGGCCACTTTTCAAACATCATCAGCCCATGCGCCGTGAAAACCAGCTTGGCTGGCAAGAGCCATCAAACGTTCAGCTTGCCTTGACAACCAACTTGTTGTTGACGGACTGAACGCCGCTGAAGGTCTTGGCCACCGCACTGGCCCGCTCCCGTGCTGCTTCCGTGGGCGCCGAGCCATTCAAAGTGACTGCGCCATCCTTGGTGTCCACGTTGATCTTCAAGACGCTGAGATCGGGGTCCTTGGCGAGTTCAGCTGAAATGGCGGTCGTGATGGCCATGTCATCCATTTTCTCAATGGCTTTACCGGCTGCCACCTTGGCGGAAGATTCGGCATTTTGAGTAGCATTTTTCAGCGCCTCGCCTGCTTTGGCAAAGGTTTCTTCTGTTTTTACCTTGGCCTGCTCTCCTGATTTTTCGCTTTTCTCCTTTGCCTGCTCCACGGCCTGGCCGGTTCTTGCAATGGCCGAATCAATCTTTTGACCTACTGTTTGATTGTCTTCGGGCTTGTTGCAGGCGCTCATGGCGAACGCCAGGCTCAGCGACGCCAGCAGAGGCAGTGAAGCGCGGCCGAGGAGGCAAGATTTACCTGCGCGATAGTGCAAAACATTCTTTTTCATGAGGCAATCCTTGTGTGCTTCAGCCCTTGCTCAAACTCATGAGCAGGCGCCAGACCATTGAATACATGCGATAAATTTATCGCTTCTGACTTTAATCTGCATATGACCGGCAGTAAATCAGTATCTGCCTGAAGCAGCCATGGAAGCAGTGACCTAGGCAAGCCCGTCCGTCCATGGCTTGAAGCTGTTTTCGATCAGCGGTATCTGGCGTAGCAGCTTCCATGCTTTTTACGAAACACGGCCGGATAGACAGGCGCGGCTTTACCGACGCGTGAGAACATCCCAAGCCTTTGCGCCTGGGCGCGGCTTTGCTCGGCGGCATAAGGCCCTGGATCATCGCGGTAGCGGTAGGACCATGCCAGGCCTTGCGCGACCAGTAAAGCACCCTGGTCCTGCCGGTTCAGCAGGATGCGACCGACCAGCCGTCCATAGACATCACGCACCTTGGTCTGCACCACCACGCGCTTTCCCAGCACCTGGCGCTTGAGGGCATCGCGCGCCATCGTGCCGCCTGGCTGGCAAATCTCGGGCGCATCAATGCCGTCCACGCGAATGCTGACCGGTTTGCCGCCCTCTGGAGGCCGCACCCGCACGGTGTCGCCATCCACCACGTAGCTCACAACGGATGTCCAGCTTGTCTTGTAGGAAGCGGCCGCCAGGACCGGAGCGCTGCAGGCCAAGGCGGCAAAGCCGGCGGCCATCAGTATTTTTGAAGCAGCAAATAAACTCATTTTTTACTATTGATTTGATAGCTGGCTGCGCAGGTAATGATTGGGCTTGAAGCCAAAATGATCGTTAATATTGTAGTGAGGCTGGCTTGCAGCCCCTAGACTGTAGAGACAAAGGCCGCCAGCCATCAGATGAGGCGGCCAGCGCACCGGCCAGCATCAATCGCCTTGCCACGGCATGGATTCAGGCCGTGACAGTCCAGCCTTCCAGCGCGTCCATGTCCGCCGGCAAGCCATAGCCGGGCGCGCCCTTTTGCGCCGCCCAGGCTGCCTGCAGCAGGCACAGCACCGCATCGAGGCAGTCGCCGCTGGCATCGTCCGCCAGGGCGTCTCGCTGGGCATGGCTGACTTTCAGGCGCACACCCAGCCGTGTCTGGCCGTTTTCCAGTGCCGTGATCAGGTCCTTGCGGGCAATCAGCCGCTCTGGCGTCTGCTTGGACCGGTCATCGCTTTTATAAGAACGGTTTTTCAGGATTTCACGCGCCAGCAGGCCCGGATAGCCCTCCAGCGCGACGCGTTGCCGATCACCGTCCTGCAGGCCCGGCAGGTGGACACCCGCCGCCAGCAAGCGTGGAACGCCGGCATGCAGCATGTAGGCCACCGGCGGATTGACCCACTTCATCGACGGGCTGGAGCCCGAAGGCCCGTCGGTGCGGCGATGGGCGAACTTTTGCCCCACGGGCCTGGCATCGCAAAAAGCGGCAAAGGTGTTGCGGATGTCTGCCCGGCTCAAGCCTGCATAGTGGCCGATCAGCGCGGGCCATCGGGTAGGCCAGCCCAGGTGCGTGACCAGTTCGCGCGGCAGGCCGAAGGGAAAGTCAAAGGCGCCGATCCAGGCGCGGTCGTGGCGCAGCCACTGCTCGAACCCGTCGAGAGAATCGAGCCTTTCCAGGCCTGAGAGCAGCACGCGTCCTCTTGAAACGCTGCCGGCAGCCATCACGATGGGCTTGCGGCGGCTGGGACTGCTTGAAAAATCGCAGCCGACCAGAAGATCAGGATGTGTTTGGGGCAGATTCACGAGGTCAGCCTGGCGCCAGCGGTGCAGGACGCACAGCCTGGCCAGCCTTGTTCAGTGCCAGGGCGCGTCAGGCGCGCCCGATGATGGCGGCCGTGGCCATCAATTCTTCAAGCAGCGCCAGCGACACCTTGCCCGATGCGCCATAGGGGTCGAGCTCGGCTTTTTCAGAATATTTGAGCAGGATCGAATGGTTCAGCTTGAGCAGGTTGACCGTTCCCATGGTCCAGCCGCCAAACCGGCGCTCGGAGATTTCTTCATAGTCCAGCAGCACCACGTCCTTGTGGCGCGGGTCTTTCATAATATGGCCAAAAAGCTCGCTGACCGCCATGCGGCCCCCCTCGATGGCCTGCAGGAACACACCGCCACCGTAGCAGAGAATGCCGGTGATGCCGAGCGTGGGGTTGTATTGCCGCGAATGCGACAGGATGCCGCTGATGGCCTCGGCGCTGCTGTCAACAGCACGGCTTGCATAAAGTAAACGAACCAGCATGGAGGTGGCCTTAACGTGGAATAAGCGCGAGGAATTCCCGGCGCAAGGTGGAATCCTTCAGGAAGACGCCGCGCATGACCGAGTTGATCATCTTGCTGTCCAGGTCCTTGACGCCGCGCCAGGCCATGCAGTAGTGGCTGGCCTCCATCACAATGGCCAGGCCATCGGGCTGGGTTTTTTCCATGATCAGGTCGGCCAGCTGCACCACCGCTTCTTCCTGGATTTGCGGGCGGCCCATGACCCATTCGGCAAGCCGGGCATATTTGGACAGGCCGATCACATTGGTGTGCTCGTTGGGCATGACGCCAATCCATATCTTGCCGATGACCGGGCAAAAATGGTGCGAGCAGGCGCTGCGAACGGTGATCGGGCCGACGATCATCAGCTCGTTCAGGTGCTCGGCATTGGGGAATTCGGTGATGCGGGGCGATTTGACATAGCGGCCGTTGAACACCTCGTTCAGGTACATCTTGGCGACACGGCGGGCGGTGTTGGCGGTGTTGTGGTCACCCACGGTGTCGATCACCAGGCTGTCGAGCACGCCCTGCATCTTGACCTCCACCTCGTCGAGCAAGCCCTCAAGTTCGCCCGGTTCGATGAAATCGGCGATGTTGTCATTGGCATTGAAACGCTTGCGGGCCTTGGCCAGGCGCTCGCGGATCTTGACGGACACGGGGGTGCCTTCGTCAGTGCCATCCTGGGGCGATGTGGTGGATTTCATAAGCATGCCGGATATTACCAGCCCGCCTGAAACTCGTCTTCTCTCGGGTTTTACAGGCTTTTTTGCCTCTGGCGCTTATCCTGCCTGCGCAAGCAGCTATGAATTAAATAGCAAATTGACTTAAGCGAACCGCCAGGGTGGCGCCAGCGTGCAGCCTTTCAGTAGCGCTGGCCGGTCAGCAGCAGCGCCAGCCGCATCAGCGCATAGGCCATCCAGCCCTGAATGCGCTGGCCCAGCGGCCGCTGGCTGTAGGCAGCCGGCTCCATGCGCGCGCCGTGATGGACCATGGCGTCGAACAATCTGGCGCGCAGCAGGGCCGCGAAAGCCCTGTCCTCGACCACGATGTTGGCCTCGCGGGCCAGCAGCAGGCTCAGCGGGTCCAGGTTGGATGAGCCCACCGTGGCCCAGTGGCCGTCGATCACCGCCACCTTGGCATGCAGGAAGCTGGTCGAATACTCGTGAATCTCCACGCCGGCGGCCAGCAGCGCCCCATATACCGGCCGGGCCGCGTGGTACTGCATGAAATACTCGTACTTTCCCTGCAGCAGCAAGGTGACGCGCACGCCGCGCCGGGCTGCCCTCACCAGGGCGCGGCGCAGCTTGCCGCCGGGCAGGAAATAGGCATTGGCGATGATGACCTCGTGGTGCGCCTGGCCAATCGCCTTGCGGTAGGCGCGCTCGATGCTGCGTCGGTTGCGCAGGTTGTCGCGCAGCACCAGCGCTGCCCTGGGACGGGGCGGGCCAAGCAAGGGGGCCACGCCTGAATGGGCCGGCGGCGCCAGCAAGCGGGCGTCGGTACGCCCGCCGTAGCCTGCCGCCTTGAAGCGCTCCCAGGCATCGGTCAGATGCATCTGCCGGGCGCTGTAGCCCGCCTGCACCCGCCACCACAGCAGGGCCATGGCGTCGGTGGCTTCGATGGCCAGCGGCCCGGTCACGGCCACGGCGAAGTCAAAGCGCGGCGCCTGCAGCACGCCATGGTTGGGGTCGAACAGGTCGTCCAGCACGTTGATGCCGCCGCAAAAGACGATGGCGTGGTCCACCACGCACAACTTGCGGTGCAGCCTGCGCCAGCGCTCGGGCACCAGCAACCCCAGGCCGGAGTCCATCGGCGAGTAAAGGCTGCACTGCACGCCCGCGTCGCTGAACTTTTCGGCCCATTCAGGCGGCAGGGTTCCGGTGCCCACGGCATCGACCAGCATCTGAACCGTCACGCCGCGCCTGGCCGCCCGGACCAGGGCTTCGGCCACATCGGCGCCGGCGCCATGAAAGTCAAAAATATAGGTTTCCAGCTGAATCCAGTTGCGCGCCGCGTCAAAAGCCTCGATGAACGCGGGAAACAGCGCCTGTCCGCCCTGGAATAACTGGAGTGTTTCAGAGGGTCGGAGCAAGGTCATCGGAAGGGGAAATTGAGTCAGTCAAAACGGCGGCCCGAGTCAGGAAGTCTGTGGCTGCCTGAAGCGGACAGCCTGTTTCCCATCATGCCCCAGCCAGCGCCTGGCCTGCAAAACCCGCTCAGTTGGCGGGTATGGCCTGCGCAAACCTGGGCAGCAGCAGGATCGCCTCGGCGTTGGAAGGGGAAAAGCACTGCTGCGCCGCTTCGCGGTAGGGCAGCCACTGCCAGGCGGTATGTTCGAGCGGGCTCAGGGTGATGTCGCAGGCAGTGGGCAGGCACAGGCCGAACAGATGCTCGGTGTTGCGCGTCACGCCGGGCGCGTAGCGATGGCGCCAGGCCGGATAGATGTCGTACACGTTCGCAAGATGCCAGTCCCGCAGCTGGGCCGGCGCCGCCGTGATCCCGGTTTCTTCCCGAACCTCGCGCCGCGCCGTCTCCCGCAGGGGTTCGTCCACAAAATCCTTCGAGCCGGTGACGCTCTGCCAGAAACCGGCATGGTCGGCACGCTTGATCAGCAGCACATCGAGCCAGGGGGTGTGGATCACCACCAGAACCGATTCCGGAATTTTGAAGGGGCAGGGTTCGGACATGGCTGATTATTGCGGCCGCAGGGGCGCCGGCCCGGCCCCGACCCTGCTTGGGCGCCCTACTCCGCCTTGATGTTGGCGCTCTTGGCCAGTTGCAGGTAGCGCTGCGAATCGGCTTTGATGAGCGTTGCCAAATCCTGAGCCGAGCCTTTGTAGGGCTCCACCCCCGCATTGGACAGGTTCGACTGCACGCGCGGCTCGGCCAGCGCCTTGCCGACATCGGCCGCGATCTTGGCGGCCACCTCGGGCGGCAGCTTGGCCGGCCCCATCAGGGCGTACCAGATCGAAAAATCGAAGGGCTTGACGTCCTGCTCCTCGAAAGTCGGGACCGCCGGCATCAAGCCGTAGCGCTGCGCGGTTGAGACGCCCAGCACCTTGAGCTGGCCGGTCTTGGCATACGGCGCCACCAGGTTGGCGCTGACGATGGCCAGCGGAACCTGCCCGCCCACCACGTCGGTGACGGCGGGCGCGCAGCCCTTGTAGCCCGCATGCGCTGCGGCGACGCCGGTTTTCTGCCTGAGCAGCTCCATCACGAAATGCTGCGGCGTCCCGATGCCGCAGGAGCCGTAGGTGAAGGCGTCGGGCTTGGCCTTGGCGGCGGCGATCAGTTCGGCGACGCTGCCGACCTGGGCACTGGGATGCGCCGCCAGCGCAATCGGGGTGATGCCCAGCAGCATGATGGGCGTCAGGCCTTTCTCGGGGTCGTAGGGCAGCTTGCCCATCACCCCAGATTGGTGACCATGGTGCTGTTTTGAAGCAGCAAAGTGTAGCCGTCGGCCGGCGCGCGCACCACTTCCTGGCTGCCGATGTTGCCCGAGGCGCCGGCCTTGTTGTCCACCACCACGCCTTGGCCCCAGGTTTGCTGCAGGACGGCCCCGATCTGGCGCGCCAGAATGTCCGAGCCCCCGCCCGTGGCGTAGGGCACGACGATGCGCACAGATTTTGACGGATAGGTGTCGGCGTGCGAAGCGGTGCCCGCCGCTGCAAATGCGGCCATGCAAGCCGTCAGAAAGGTCGTTTTAAAGCGCATGTCTGTCTCCGGTTGTGATGATCTGATACTTGGCAAATGTCTTCTGCAGCGCACGCCATCGTCCCTGGCGTCCAATCGCGCCGCGCCCGCCGGCCACCGGTCCTGCGCTACTGAATTAATAGCTGTTTGCGCAGGTACTGTATGCGCTAGAGGTCTTTTTGATGCTCGAAATCTCGTTTGTGGCCAAACCAAAGGCACGCTAGCGGTCCAGGTCGATCTGGCCCAGCCGCTTGATCCACAAGCCCCATGAGCGCGGTATCTGCCCGTCGTTCATGTCCGATGAAAGCTGGGCCTCCTCCTCGTTCAGGAAGGTGATGTCGCCCAGGCCCTGGGCCGCCAGCTGCAGCTTGGCATTGACCTCGGCATAGATGGCGCGGTACACCGCCTGCTCCAGGGAAGTGCCGACCACCGTGGAGCCGTGCCCGCGCATCAAAACGCAGCTGCGCGAGCCCAGCGACCGGGCCAGGGCCGCCCCCAGGTAGGAGCTGCGGATCAGCATGTCG
Source organism: Polaromonas sp. (assembly GCA_028291905.1). Taxonomy (GTDB): domain Bacteria; phylum Pseudomonadota; class Gammaproteobacteria; order Burkholderiales; family Burkholderiaceae_C; genus Polaromonas. The sequence continues at coordinate 4,147 of JAQGNK010000376.1, read as the reverse complement.
GTGTTGCCGCCGGCCTCGCGTATCTCGAAATGCGCCGAGCCTTCGCCCAGAAAGCCGGACATGTGAAACACCGGCCGCAGCGGATTTTGCGTGATGGCAAATGGAATCACGCTGGGCGAATGGCTGTGCACCACGGTCATCACGTCGGGGCGCGCCCGGTAGATTTCGCCGTGGATGAAGCGCTCCAGGTAGGGGCGCTCGGCGGTGTCGGACACGGCCTGGCCATCGTAGTCGTAGCAGACGATGTCCTGGCGCCGCACCATGCCCGGCGCCCGGTTGCACGACAGCAGGAAGACGCCGGGCTCGCTGTCGTGGCGCACGCTGGCGTGGCCCAGGCCATCGACAATGCCTTGGTCATAAAGAATGCGGTTGGCATACACGAGGCGGTCCACCAGCTCGGCTGCGGGGGGTTTGACGGGCATGTTCGTTGTCTCCTAAAGCTTGCGATGTTCAAGGGCTGGCGCATGGTTGGCGTCATGCGGCAAGATGTTCCGGTGCCGCCAGCGCAGCGCCGGCGTCATTCGGCGTCGGGCTGGGCGCCAGGCGCGGCCTTTATAAAAGCCTCCAGCGTGGCCAGGTGCGCGTCGATGCGGACCAGCGTCGGATAGGCGTCCATGGCAATGCCAAAGCGCCGCGCATTAAACAGCTGCGGCACCAGGCAGCAGTCGGCCAGCGTCGGGCTGTCGCCGAAGCAGCACAGGCCGGTGCGCGGGTCAGCGGCCAGATGCGCCTCCAGCGCCTCGAAGCCCAGGGTGATCCAGTGCGCGATCCAGGCCTGCTTTTGCGCCGCCGACACGCCCAGCGTGCGCTCCAGGTACTGCAGCACCCGCAGGTTGTTGAGCGGATGAATCTCGCACGCCACCTGCAGCGCCAGCGCGCGCACCCAGGCCCGGTCCGCCGCCGGCTGCGGCAGCAGGGCTGGCGCCGGATGCCGCTCTTCGAGGTACTCCAGGATGGCCAGCGACTGGGTCAGGGCTGCGTCGCCGTCGCGCAGCACCGGCACCAGGTGCTCGGGGTTGAGCGCGCCGAAGGCCTGCGCATGCTGCTCGCCGCCGTTCTTGACGAGATGGACGAAATGCTGCTCGGGGGCCAGCCCCTTGAGGTTCAGGGCGATGCGCACCCGGTACGAGGCGGAGCTGCGGAAATAGGTAAAAAGTTCCATGGCGGCGGCTTCAGGCAATGCGGACCGACAGCGGCGCGAGTCCGGCGATCTTCACCGTCATCGTCTGCCCTTTTTGCACCGGCCCGACGCCCTCGGGCGTGCCGGTGAAGATCAGGTCGCCGGGCTGCAGCTCGAACAGGGTGGACAGGTTGGCGATCACTTCATCGACTGACCAGGTCAGGTGCGTCAGGTCGCTGCCCTGGCGCGGCTTGCCGTCCACTTCTAGCGTGAGGCTGCCCTGGGTGAGCAGCCCGGCGTCCCCGATCCGGCGCAAGGGCCCGACCGGCGCCGAGAAATCGAAGGCCTTGCCGATTTCCCAGGGCCGGCCCTGCTCGCGCATCTGAATCTGCAGGTCGCGCCGGGTCATGTCCAGCCCGGCGGCGTAGCCATAGATATGCCGGCTGGCCTCGGCGACGGGAATGTTGCGCCCACCCTGGCCGATGGCCACCACCAGCTCGGCTTCATAGTGGTAGTTGCGGGTCAGCGGCGGATAAGGAATGCTGGCGGTTTCGCCCTCGGCCACCGGCACCACCGAGGCATTGTCGTTGGGCTTGCAGAAAAAGAACGGCGGCTCGCGGTCCGGATCGAAACCCATTTCACGCGCATGGGCCGCATAGTTACGGCCGACGCAGTACACCCGGCGCACCGGAAAAAGCGCGTCGCTGCCGGCGACATGAATTCCAACGGGAGGCGATGGCGAAAAAACAAAGCGCATGCGTTCGTCAATCAAAAAATTTAGAAAAGAAAGGAAAATGAAACTGAAGATCAGTCGTTCAGGAAAGTTTCGCGGTGAATGCCGATGGCTTCCTGCACCGGGCGGTCGGAAAAGCTGAACAGCACCGTTTCCTCATCAGCCTGCAGCCGCAGCGGCGCCCACGACGGCACCACGAAAGTATCCTGCGGCTGGAAAGCAAACCGCTGGCCGGCAATCTCGGCCATGCCGCGGCCTTCGACCACGCTGTAGATCGCGCCGTCGGTGGCGCGGTGGGTCTGGCCGCGAAAGCCGGCGGGCAGCAGCTGCAGGTAGGTCGCCATGGTGGGCATCGGCGAGCCGCCCGTCAGCGGGTTGATGTAGCGCAGCTTCCAGCCCTGCCAGGCGTCGGCCGGCTCGTCCCGCTGCAGCCGGGCCAGCGCCTCGCGGCTGCGGTCATAGGGGTAGCTGAAGATCGGCGAGGTCGCCGAGGTGTGCGAATGGCGCACTGGCACCATGTTGTAGCCAAAGCGCGCATAGCTGCTGCCCTCGGGCTGCTGCACCTGCTGCGCCCGCGCCTCGTCATTCTCGGCAAAGCCGGCATCGAAGAACCGCACCAGCGGAATGTCCAGGCCGTCGAGCCAGACTACCGGCTCGGCGCCGCCGGCCATGCCCTCGTTGCCGTGGTCGTGCCAAGCCCAGGACGGCGTGATGATGAAGTCGCCCGGCTGCATGGTGGTGCGCTCGCCGCCCACCGTGGTGTAGGCGCCCCTGCCATCGACGATGAAGCGAAGCGCCGACTGCACATGCCGGTGGGACGGCGCGATCTCGCCCGGCATGATGAGCTGAAGGCCAGCGTAGAGCGACTGGGTGATCGACGAGCGGCCGGCCAGCGCCGGGTTTTCCAGCACGAGCACGCGGCGCACCGCTTCCTCGGCCGTGATCAGATCGGCCGACTCCATCAGCAGCGGACGAATATCGGCATAGCGCCACAAGGCGGGCACGCAGGGGGAACTGGGCTCGCGCGGCACCAGGGCGTGCAGGGACTCCCACAGCGGCGCGAGGTGCAGCGGCTGGATGCGGCGGTAGTAATCGCCGCGGGCGCTGGAACTGCTGGAACTACTAGGACGATTGGCAACGGTTGCTGCAGACGCGGACTGGTGCATGGCTGTGTTTCCTTCAAAAGCCGGGGCTTTCAACCCGATGACCCGGTGGCTTTGAAAGAATTGTTAGCCCAGGGCTTTATCTTGGCAAGCTCGTCACACCATAGTTCCTATTCGATTTTTCAATAATGGGCAGGATAAGGTGCGATGGCCAAGCTGGACCTTGAATGGCTGCAGGTGTTCGATGAAGTGTTCAAGACGGCCAGCGTGTCCAAGGCGGCCGATCGCCTGGGCATGCCGCAGGCAGCAGCCAGCACGGGCTTGATCCGGCTGCGGGCCTATTTCGGCGACATGCTGTTCAGCCGCACCGCACGCGGCATGCTGCCTACGCCATTTGCGGAGGCGATCCAGCCCTCGCTGCACGGCGTGCTGGTTCAGCTTGAAACCGCTCGGGCGAGCCGCAGCGGTTTTGTGCCTGCCCAGGCGCGGCGCACCTTTCGCGTCAGCATGACCGACATCAGCGAAATCGTGCTGCTGCCGATCCTGCTCAATCATTTGCGGCAGGCAGCGCCCTTCGTGCAGGTCGAGGTCGAGAAGATATCGACCGACAGCGTGCGCCGGCTGCAGGACGGCGACGTGGACTTGGCGGTCGGCTTCATGCCGCAGCTCGACGCCGGCTTTTACCAGCAGGTGCTGTTCGCGCAGAACTTCATCTGCCTGGCGGCCGCCAGCCATCCGCGCATTCATGCGCGCCTGACCCAAGGCGGCGTTTGCCCGCGAAGGCCATGTGGTGGTCAGCGCATCGGGCACCGGGCATGCGATTGTCGAGAAGGTGCTCGAACGCGCCAGCGCCAGGCGCCAGTTGGTGCTGCGCGTGCCGAACTTCCTGGGGTGGCCCGCATCGTCGCCGAAACAGAACTGATCGCCACCGTGCCGCTGCGCTACGGCGAGCTGATGGCCACCCGCGAGCAGATCCGCCTGGTGGCGTGCCGCATGCCCTGCCCCAGTACCACTCAAGCAGCACTGGCACGAACGCTTCCATGGCGACCCTGGCAACGCATGGCTCAGGCGCACCGTCGCCGAGCTGCTGGGTGAAGCCGGCCACACGGTCAAGGTGGCCGCCAGCGGCACATCGGACGCAGGTCAGGCTGAAAACAAATCCAGCCAGAAGTCATGACCTGGCTTGAATCG
>JAQGNK010000368.1 GCA_028291905.1 Polaromonas sp. | reverse complement strand
TGCCCGTCAGCATCGCGGTTTTTGCAGGTGCCTGGGTACTGCAGTTCGTGGGCCACAAGATCGAAGGCAAAAAACCTTCCTTTTTTGAAGACATCCAGTATCTGTGGGTGGGGCCGCTGTTTGTCATCAGCAAGCTGTTCGCCAGCATCGGAATCCGCTGGTAGGCGCCCAGCATGGCAGCCTGGGTTGAAAACAGGGTTTCGATCCCCATTTAATGGTTTTAAAGGATTTACCGGCGTGTCCAAGATTCTTCAACCCATCTTTCTTTTTATCGTGAAACTGGTCATGGGCCTGTCTGCGGCCGTGATCGGGATTTGCCTGCTTTTCGTGGGGCTTGTCTTTTTTGCGCTGCGCCTGTTCAGCGCATTGATCACTGGCCGCAAACCAGCGCCTTTCATGGCTTTCAGCCGTTTCCAGCAGTTTTCTCAGCCCGGCATGTGGGCCGGCAACCCTGGCCGCCAGCGCTCGCCTAAAGCGGCGACAGGCCAGGTGGTTGACGTGCAAGTTCGGGAAATTCCTGCCGACAGGCTTTAGCCATGTTGAGTGGGCGGGTGATGCATGTTATTCAATGCGCAAATTTGCTATTTTATTAATAGCAGCCATCGCTTGCTTGATAAGCGCTTTTGACCGATTTGATTATCTATTTTTGTTGATTTTATTCGTCTGTCAGACATCAGCCTCAGCGTTTCTTTACAAACCCGAAACCAAGTACTCAGAACTAACGTCATGCTGAGCGGCTCCTATCAACAGGGTTAAAACTGATTAGCCTTTCGCTATTCAACCCATTGAACCTATTGCTTGGCACTCTCTTTAACAGAGTGCTAATATTTAGCACTAGAGAAAAGGAGTTTTTGCCATGTCTTATGCCCTTTCCCCCAAGTCCATGACATCTGCCGGTGCGGCAACCCATGCCGTGGCAGCCGTCAACCCTTGGTCGATGGTGCCTCCGCTAGGCAATCTGGACGCCTATATCTCGGCGGTCAATCGCTTGCCGATGCTCACGCTTGAGCAGGAGCAGGAATTCTCCAAAAAGCTCAAGGAAAACAACGACCTTGAAGCGGCCGGCAAGCTGGTGCTGTCCCACCTGCGGCTGGTGGTGTCTATTTCGCGCAAATACCTCGGCTACGGCCTGCCCCACGGCGACCTGATCCAGGAAGGCAATATTGGCCTGATGAAAGCCGTCAAGCGCTTCGACCCCGACCAGAATGTGCGCCTGGTGAGCTATGCGATGCACTGGATCAAGGCCGAGATCCATGAGTACATCCTGAAAAACTGGCGCATGGTCAAGGTGGCGACGACCAAGGCGCAGCGCAAGCTGTTTTTCAACCTGCGCTCGATGAAGCAGGGTTACAAGGACGATGCCGATGTGGCAACGCACCGCGACACGCTGACCGAAGGCCAGATTGATGCGATGGCCAAGACGCTGAATGTCAAGCGCGAGGAAGTCATCGAGATGGAGCAGCGCATGTCCGGCGGCGACGTGCTGCTCGACCCCAGCCCGAATGAAGATGGTGAGGATGCTTTTGGCCCGATTGCCTATCTGGCCGATTCGATGCAGGAGCCCACGGCACTGATGGAGTCGCGTGAGCGCGACAATCTGACCAGCGGCGGCCTGAGCACCGCGCTGCAGGAGCTTGACCCGCGCGCCCGCCGGATTGTCGAGGAGCGCTGGCTCAATGTGAACGATGACGGCTCGGGCGGCATGACGCTGCATGACCTGGCTGCCGAGTACAAGGTCAGCGCCGAGCGGATTCGCCAGATTGAAGTCGCTGCCATGAAAAAGATGAAGAAAGTGCTGGCCGCCTATTCCTGATGCCCTGGCTTTGCGGCCAATCAGCTTCATCAAAAGCCTGCCCTGAAGAAAAAGGCAGGCTTTTTTTCAGCCTTTTCAGCTGGTCTTGATCAGCAGACGGATATCCGAAGCCAGTGCTTCAGCGCCTGAGCCATACCGGTTGTACAGCCGGATACGTCCTTTCTCATCAAAAACATAGCTGCCGGCGGAATGGTCCATGGTGTAGCTGCCGGCCGTTTTGCCATCGACTTTCTTGTAGTAGATCTTGAAGTCCCTGGCCACCTGCGCCAGTTGATCCGGCGTGGGCCGCAGCGCCAGAAAGCCTGGATCGAAGTTGGCCATGTAGGCTTTCAGCAGTTCAGGCGTGTCGCGCTCGGGGTCCACCGTGATGAAGATCGCCTGCAGCTTGTCTCCCTCAGGTCCAAGCAGCTTCTTGATCTGTGCCAATTCTGCCATCGAGGTGGGACAGACGTCGGGGCACTGGACAAATCCGAAAAACACCACGACGACCTTGCCGGCAAAGTCCTTGAGCGTGCGCAGCTTGCCGTTATGGTCAGCCAGGGAAAAACCCTGCGCATAGTCGGCGCCGGTCAGATCAATGCTCTTGAACTGCGGCTTTTCGGGGGTGCAGGCTGCCAGCAGGCCCGAAATCATCGGCAGCACGGCAAGGGCTGTCAAGGTTTTGACGGCAAGTCGGCGACCAGGCCGGGTTGAAAAATGAATGTTCATAAAAGGTAGTGGTCAAGCAGCAGCGCTGCAAACAAGGCCGACAGGTGAATCAGCGAAAACCGAAAGGTCTTGCGCGCCAGCGCATCCGAATAATTGCGCCAGAGCAGCCAGGCATAGCCGCTAAAGCCGATGCTGAGCACCACCGCTGCAGCCAGGTAAAGCCAGCCGCTCATCTTGAAGATGAAAGGCATCAGGCAGGCAGCGAACAGCACCAGGGTATACAAAAAAATCTGCAGCCGGGTGAATTCGTTGCCATGGGTGACCGGCAGCATCGGCAGCCCCGCCTTGCGGTAGTCTTCGACACGGTACAGGGCCAATGCCCAGAAATGCGGCGGCGTCCAGAGAAAAATGATCAGGAACAGGATCAGCGCTTCTGGGCCGACCGCGCCGGTCATGGCGGCCCAGCCCAGCACTGGCGGCATGGCGCCAGACGCCCCACCGATGACGATGTTCTGCGGCGTCAGCGGTTTGAGGATCACGGTATAGACCACCGCATAGCCAACAAAAGTGGCAAAGGTCAGCCACATGGTAAGCGGATTGACCCAGACATACAAAATCCACGAGCCCAAAGCGCACAGGCCAGCGGAAAAAGCCAGCGTCAAAGGGTTGCTGAGCTGGCCCCGCGCCGTCGGGCGCCAGGCGGTGCGGCGCATCTTGGCATCGATCTGCTGCTCCACCAGGCAATTGAACGCCGCCGCCGCGCCCGCCACCAGCCAGATTCCAGCGCAGGCAACCAAGGCCAGCTGGAAATCCGGCCAGGTCGGTACGCCGGGCACGGCCAGCACCATGCCGATCAGCGCGCAAAACACGATGAGCTGCACCACGCGCGGCTTGGTCAGCGCGTAGAACTGGCTGAACCGAGACGACGTATGGAGGCCGGCAGCAGGCGCAGCGGACGGATTACTGGGATTCATGCGGACAATCTCGAAGCATTCAATGAGGACAAAGGTAGCTGCACAGGTATTTTTCGGCTTGAAAATACAAGGCCCGTCAGCACCACAACCAGGGCGGCAGCACCACCGGTATGGGCAACGGCGGCAAACAGCGGCCAGCCCAGCACAACGTTGCTCAGGCCGGTCAGTACCTGCAGCAGCGTCATGCCGGCAAGCCAACGGGCCTGGCGGCGCAAGGCGGCAACGCCATGCAATCGAAAAGCCAGCATCATCAGCACGACGAATACCGCATAGGCAGCCAGGCGGTGCACATAGTGAATCGCGGTGAGGCCTTGAAAGCTGATGAAGCCGCCATCCGGGCCAGCGCCAAGTTCGCGCCAGAGCGTGAAGCCCTGGCTGAAGTCCATGGCGGGCCAGAACGAACCCTGGCAACCGGGAAAATCACTGCAGGCCAGCACCGCGTAATTGGTGCTGACCCAGCCGCCCAAGGCAATCTGCAGCCACAGCAGGGCAAACGCGGCGAGCATGAACTGGCGGGTTCCGGTGCCCAGGGCTGCCGGCGGGGCTTGTTCCTGCACCTGCGCATAGCGCACCGACTGGGCGCGCAGCAGGGCCAGCAGGATCAGACCGCCCAGCAGGTGCAGGGTCACAATCGCCGGGAAGAGCTTCATGGTCACGGTCAGGGCGCCAAATGCGCCTTGAATGCAGACCCAGGCGAGCGTGGCAACAGGCCACCACAGGGAAAGCGTCTGTTCGCGCTGCAGGCCCTGCGCATTGCACCGCTGTTCACGCCGGGCGATCCAGGTCACCAGCGCCAGCGTCAGGATCAGCACGCCTACCCCGGTGGCCAGGTAGCGGTGAATCATTTCGATCCACGCCTTGGAATGCGTTACCGGGCCGGTAGGCATGGCGCTTTGCGCTGCTTCTATATGCAGCTGGGCACCGACCGGGCTGGCGCTGCCGTAGCAGCCGGGCCAGTCGGGGCAGCCCAGGCCGGAGTCGGTCAAGCGGGTAAACGCGCCAAAGATCACCAGGTCGAAGGTCAGGAACAGGGTGACCAGGGTCAAAACCCGCAGGCGCCGCGCAGCCGGTGCTTTTTTATTGCGCGCCCAAACCCAGGCCAACGGCCCCAGCGCAACGGCCAGGCCCATGATCATCAGGCGCAGGGCCGGACTGAGGTCATAGAGATTTTGCGCATCCATGTCTAAAGATATCCGGCCATAGCCATGCGCAATGAGGCGCCATACCAGCAAGGGCTGCAGAACCGGCTCAGCCGGGCCGCAGGCGCAACAGCCCTCTCGGGGGGCAGCGAACCACACGAAGTGAGGAGCGTGGGGGCCATATTCAGCGGCCTTCCTTGTCCCAGCTGCCGGCGGCGCGCAGCAAACGGTCAAGGTCGCGCTTGGCCTTGGCCGCAGCGGCTGCGTCCATGTCCGCTGGGAAACGCATCATCAGGTTGCCCAGCGGATCCACAAGGTAGAGGTGGTCCTGCAGGCGCTTGCCAGGCGCCGGCGCCAGCCAGTCGGCCACATCGGCCGGCCGCACGCGCAGCACGGTGGCTTGCGCCAGTGCGGGCAGCAAGGCGGCGCGCACCGGCGCCTCATCGTTGACCAGCCAGACACGGTCGAGCCGCTCTTTTTCCCTGCCCAGGGATTCGCGCAGCTGACGCTGGAAATACAGGTTTTGCTCACAGCGGGTGTCACAGGCACCGCCTGCCACGGTCAGCAGCAGCCACTGGTTTTTAAGTGCCGTCAGTTGGCCTGGCCTGCCGTCCAGCGTCTGGGTGGCCATGGCTGGCAGAGGGCGCTGCGGATCAATCAGCTCGCCAAAGTTGCGGCGCCCTTCCGGCCTGATCACGTAATAGGTCAGATAGGAAGCGATGACCGGGCTGGCGCATACCAGCAGGACAAGAATCATTTTCCAGCGGCCTGCCCGTGTATTGGGCGCAGGCATGCCAGGCTGGTCAAGGGTGGGCATCGCATGCACCGTCAGGCCCAGCGGCTGGTCATGGGCTGCAGAGGCAGAGCGAACTGAAGTGGTTTCGGGAGCGTTGTGTGTCACGGTACTGAGGGCCATTAATCGCGGCGTCGGGCGCGCACGGAAGCACGAAAAGGAACAATCACCTGAAACCAGGCATACAAAACGACGACCAACGCACTCAGGCAAAACCACTGGAAGGCATAGCCGTAATGCGTGTCCACACCCAGGTTGGGGGCGGGCCAGTCGCGCAGCAAGCCTTCGCTGGGCGCACCGGTTTGCAGGAGCAACGCCTCCATGAGCGGCAGGCCAGTCTCAAGGCGAAAAGCAGGCAGGTCCAGATTTTGCCGTATCGGCCCGGTATCCATGCCCTTGAACTCGTAAAGCTTGGACGGTGGCGGGGCAATCCGGCCCTCGACAGTCACGACGCCAGTTGGCGTTGCCAGTTCGGGCAGCTGGGTGCGGTCGGCGAAATTGCGCGGTATCCAGCCCCGCTGCACGAGGATCACCTGGCCGGTGCCCTGCAGCGCCAAGGGCGTGACCACCCAGAAACCGGTGCGCCCGCTCATCGGGCGGTTGTCGAGGTAAACCGTGCGCAATGGGTGCCACACGCCCTGCACCTTGACCCGCCGGTACACCTCATTTGCTATTTTTTTAGTAGCTGTCAACGCATATTCATCAAGCGCTGGCAGCATATTCTTTGCCTCAATCGCAGCATGGATGGCTTCTTTTTGCGCGGCACGGCGCAGCTGCCACTGGCCGAGCGAAAAGGTCAGCCCGGCCACCAGCAAGGCAGCCAGCGTGACCAGCCAGAAACGTGCCGAATGCAAGGTGGAATTCATGGACAGATAATCGGGTTCATGACTTATCTTGTTGCACTGGCCTTCATCACCATTCTTGCCAGCCTGGGGGCGGCGCTTTTCTTCATGATGAAAGACGGCACGGATGGAAAACGCAAAACCAGCAACATGGCGCGCGCGCTGGCGTTTCGCGTTGGGTTTTCGATTTTCCTGTTTGTCTGCATTCTGGTCGCCTGGAAAATGGGTTATATACAACCGACCGGCATTGCCGCCGGCAGATAAATGAAAAGGCCGCATCAAGCGGCCTTTTTTGAACAGCAAGCAAGCCTTCAGGCACTAGGGCAGGCTTGAGGCCCGCCAGCCGGCTCACATCCAGTAGACAAGGATATAAAGACCAAGCCACACCACGTCCACGAAATGCCAGTACCAAGCAGCACCCTCGAAACCGAAATGCTTGTCGGCCGTGAAATGACCTTTTTGCAGCCGCAGCGTGATGAACAGCAGCATCAGCATGCCGACCAGTACGTGAAAACCGTGAAAACCGGTCAGCATGTAGAAGGTCGAGCCGTAGACGCCGGAACTCATTTTCAGGTTGAGTTCCGAATAGGCATGGAAATACTCGTAGCCTTGAACAGTCAGGAAGATGATTCCCAGCAATACCGTCAGCCACATGAAGGCAATCGTGCGGCCACGGTGGTTTTCACGCAGCGCATGATGGGCAATTGTCAGGGTCACGCCCGAGCTGAGCAGCAAGGCGGTGTTGATGGTGGGCAGCCAGAATGGCGTCATGGTGGTGAACGGCTCGACGATGTCGGCCGGCGATGCCGTCACGCCAGCGGCCATGCTTGGCCAGATGGCCTTGAAGTCAGGCCACAGCAGCGCATTGTCGAGGCTGCCAAGGCCTGGCACCGAGTGCGAGCGAGCCCACCAGAGCGCGGTGAAAAAAGCGCCGAAAAACATGACTTCTGAAAAAATGAACCAGCTCATGCTCCAGCGGAAGGACAAGTCGATCCTGTGGCCGTACATGCCGCCTTCACTTTCGGCAATTGAGTCGCGGAACCATTGGAACAGGGTGCCCAGCCAGAACAGCATGCCGAAGGCCAGCGACCAGGCGCCCCAGCCGGCGCCGTTGATCCACTGGCTGGCGCCAAGAATGACAAAGAACAGGCCAATGGCCGCCATGACCGGGTGCCGCGAGGGGCCGGGCACAAAATAATAAGGGGTTGCCCCGTGGGTTGCTGCTGACATCACTCGACTCCTGTTAACTCTCGATTTTTCTCGAATTTTTGCTGATCTTCTACCAAGCCGTGGTGACTAGCGCGCAACCGCCCAATTCACCAGCAGCACTAAAACTGCCACGAATACAAAAACTCCCAGCAGCCCGACCACAATGATGTGAAGCGGGTTCAGGTTCTTGACATCTTCCTCATAAGCGCCGCGTGACCGCAAACCGACAAATGACCAGGCGATGGCCTTGACGGTACGCCAGAGTGATGATGGCTTGCGGCGCGGTGCTTCAATCATGTTCATGCACCTGGCGACTTGGCAGGCAGCACGGTTTGCGCTGCCGCCTTTGAAGCGTCTGGCGCAGGAGGCGTCTTGCCGCCGACTTCAAAAAAAGTATAGGACAGCGTGATTGTCTTGACATCTTTCGACAGCTTGGGGTCAATCACGAAAGCCACCGGCCACTGCTTTTTCTCGCCGGGCGCCAGGGTGTACTGGCTGAAGCAGAAACATTCAAGCTTGTTGAAATACGACCCGGCTTGCGCTGGCGCATAGCTGGGAATGGCCTGGGCCGACATGGTGCGATTCTGCACATTCTGAAATTCATACATCACCGTGGTCAACTCACCTGGATGCACCTGGAGCGATGCTTGCGCAGGCTTGAAATGCCAGGGGCCGCGCGAGTTCGCATCGAACTCCACGGTGATGGTTCGGTTCAGGTCAACCTGGGTATTGGCCGGCAGCGAGGCAGTCGCGCCAGGAATCTGCCTGTCGCCCAGGGCCAGCACATTGACGCCCGTCATCTCGCAAATAGCCCGGTAAATCGGCACCAACGCATAGCCGAAGCAGAACATGCCAAGCACGATGACGCCCAGCTTGCCTAACATCTTGAAGTTTTCGCGCTTGAGCATCGGGATTTTCCAGAAATGAGACGTGTCCGGCCGACTCAATGGCCGAGCAACACCATCTTGGCAATGAAACCGACGAAAAAGATGGCAGCGACCGACGCCAGGATCAAGGCCAGGCGGAGGTTGCTTTTCTTCTGTTCGGGATTCATGCGGTTTGCCATGGCGCTCATCCAATCACGCGCGTCGCGGTGGCATCGAGCCGGGGCGGAGTCTCAAAGGTATGGAAAGGCGCGGGCGACGGCACTTCCCATTCCAAGCCTTCAGCGCCCTTGCCGCCTTCATCCAGCCAAGGGTTCTGCTTGGCAGGCACGCCCTTGCCACGCATGGCGGGCAGGACCACAAACAGGAAGAAATAGACCTGCGCGAAACCGAAGAAGAAAGCGCCCACGCTGGCAATCATGTTGAAATCGGCAAACTGCATCGGATAGTCGGCATAACGGCGCGGCATGCCGGCCAGCCCCAGGAAGTGCATCGGGAAGAACGTCACGTTGAAGGAAATCAGCGACCACCAGAAATGAATCTGGCCACGGGTTTCGCTGTACATCACGCCGGTCCACTTCGGGCTCCAGTAGTAATAGCCGGCGAACATGGCATAGAGCGAGCCGGCCACCAGCACATAGTGGAAGTGGGCCACCACGTAGTAGGTGTCCTGCAGCTGGATGTCGATGGGCGCCACCGCCAGGATCACGCCGGTCAGGCCGCCGATGGTGAACACGAAGATGAAGCCGACGGCAAACAGCATCGGCGTCTCAAACGTCATCGAGCCCTTCCACATCGTGGCAATCCAGTTGAACACCTTCACGCCCGTGGGTACGGCGATCAGCATGGTCGAGTACATGAAGAACAGCTGGCCCGTCACCGGCATGCCGGTGGTAAACATGTGGTGCGCCCAGACCACGAAGCTCAGGATAGCGATGGAGCCGGTCGCATAGACCATCGAGGCATAGCCGAACAGCCGCTTGCGCGAGAACGCCGGAATGATCTGGCTGACAATGCCGAAGGCCGGCAGGATCATGATGTACACCTCGGGATGGCCGAAGAACCAGAAGATGTGCTGGAACATCACCGGGTCGCCGCCGCCGCCGGGGTTGAAGAAGCTGGTGCCGAAATGCCGGTCGGTCAGCGTCATGGTGATGGCGCCGGCGAGCACCGGCATGACCGCGATCAAGAGGTAGGCGGTGATGAGCCAGGTCCAGCAGAACATCGGCATCTTCATCAAGGTCATGCCCGGCGCGCGCATGTTCAGGATGGTGACGATGATGTTGATCGAGCCCATGATGGACGAAGCGCCCAGGATATGCATCGCGAAAATACCCGCATCCATCGCCGGACCCATCTGCAATGACAACGGGGCATACATGGTCCAGCCGCCGGCCATGGCACCGCCCGGCAGCAGGAAGGAACTTCCCAGCATCAGCCCGGCCGGAATCATCAGCCAGAAGCTGAAGTTGTTCATGCGCGCAAACGCCATGTCGGAGGCGCCGATCTGCAGCGGAATCATCCAGTTCGCAAAGCCGACGAAGGCCGGCATGATGGCGCCGAATACCATGATCAGGCCGTGCATGGTGGTGAGCTGGTTGAACAGCTCCGGGTTGACCAGCTGCAGGCCGGGCTGGAACAGCTCGGCGCGGATCAGCAGCGCCAGCACACCGCCGAACATCAGCATGAAAAAGCTGAACAGCAGGTACAGCGTGCCGATGTCCTTGTGGTTGGTGGCGAACACCCAGCGGCGCCAGCCCGTCGGGGCATGGTGATCGTGGGCATCATGCGCGTGATCGTGATGGTCTAGAACTGCACTCATCTTGGCTTCCTTTGGTGGCTTGTGCCTGTAGCTTTATCTTCGGGGCTGGCGAAGGGTCGAGTCGCCAGCTGGTATTTGGGTAGCGGGCCGCTTGATTACTTGCGTGCAGCCAGAACTTCGGCAGGCTGGACAATCTGGCCTGTCTGGTTGGACCAGTTGTTCTTGGTGTAGCTCGCCACGGCGGCCAAGTCGGTATCGCTCAAGGCCTTCCACGACGGCATGGCGCCGCCGGCCGCGCCATTGAGAAGAATCTGAATCTGCTTGTTGTGGTCCGCGTCCAGCACGATGGCCGAGCCGTCGAGCGGCTTGATCGGGCCGGCGCCCTTGCCGTTGGGCTGGTGGCAGGCGGCGCAATTGGCGGCATAGACTTTTTCGCCCCTTGCCTTCAGATCGACCAGTGTCCAGACCTTGGATGGATCGTCAGCCTTGGCGGCGGCTTCCTTGTTGCGCTCGGCAACCCAAGCGGTGTATTCCTGGGCCGACACCACCTTGACGTGGATCGGCATGTAGGCATGCTCCTTGCCGCACAGCTCCATGCACTGGCCATAGAAGTCGCCGACTTTTTCGGCACGGAACCAGGTGTCGCGCACGAAGCCGGGAATCGCATCCTGCTTGATGCCGAACGCCGGCACAGCAAAAGCATGGATCACGTCGTTGGCAGTGGTGATGATGCGGATTTTCTTGTTGACCGGGACCACCATCGGTTTGTCAACCTTGAGCAGGTAATTGTCGGGCGCCGCTTCGCCATTAAGGCCATGGCCGCCGTTGTTGGACATTTCGCGCTGCGCATTGTCCAGAGTCGAAACAAAGCCGATGCCCTCGCCCTCGCCCTTGATGTAGTCGTAGCCCCATTTCCACTGGATGCCGGTGGCCTTGATGGTCAGGTCGGCGCCGGTGGTGTCTTTCTGGGCGACCAGCACCTTGGTGGCTGGCAGCGCCATGCCGATCACGATGACGAAGGGAACAATCGTCCAGGCAATTTCAACGAGGGTGGACTCGTGGAAGTTGGCAGCCTTGTGGCCGACAGATTTGCGGTGCTTGAGGATGGAATAGAACATCACGCCGAACACAGCGACGAAAATCAGCAGGCAAATCCCCATCATGAACCAGTGCAGCCAGTGCTGCTCGGCCGCGATGCGGGTGACTGCGGGGTGAAGATTGAGCTGGTTGACCGCCGGACCGCCGGGCAGGTCATTGACCGCATAAGCGGCCGTGCTGACGCAGGCTGCCGCACAGACTCCGAGTGCGCCCGCATGCTGGAAGGCAAGCCGTGTCATTTTGCTGATGGTGTTGCTCAGGTTCATCGTGATCACTTTTTTCTGCTTCAATTACCGATTGAATTAACCGGCCATTATAAAGTTTGCGACAGGTCAAACTGCCGAAATGGGAAATGATGAAGCGATTCGTATCTTTTGGCTCAGCAGGTTCGCAAGGCAAAGCGGATTTCACGGGCCAGCAGGGGGCGGAGCTCGGGCCGCACATGCCGCCCGACGCTGACCGAGCGCCCCTGCCCGGACACCTCGATCAGCGAGCCATCACCGTGCCGGGGCTCCACCCGGACCCAGGCGCGGTTGAACTCGGCCCGCTCGGTGCGCCCCGCGCTTTCCAGCTCAATCACCAGCCGCCCGCCCTGCAGCACGATTTTTTCAGCATCGCCGGCATGGCGCCGGTACAGCAGGAAGGCCGAGCCGACAGCCAGCAGCGCCAGCAGGGCCAGCGCCATCAGGAGCAGGCTGCCCTGCAGCCAGAAGAAACCGGCCGCGCCCAAGGCAAGCAGCCCCAGGGAAAAGCAAAACCAGACCAGCCGGGCGGCGGTCAGAAAGCTGTGGCGCTTCAAAAGCCACAGGATGGCCGCGCCTTGCGTGGGAGGAAACTGGCTAGGCAGCGTAGCGAAACGAAATGCCTGGGGTGAGTGCAACACAGGACGCCCTTCAAAAAATGGCTGAGCGCCTGGGCAGCGGCATGCGGCAACCAGGCGGTAAGGCTAAAAAAATGACCTGATTTGATCAAAACACTATAGATTCAAATAAATACCAACCCTTCCGGGTTAACCCTTGGGCCGTGCCCGCTGTCCGCCGCAGGCCATCGGGCCAATGCTGGCGGCACTGCCGGACACGTCGCTAGCGCGAAGGATTACCACCGCCGTGCAGCATCTGCCGCATGTCTTCGACCGACACAGCGCTGTGCGGACTCACCTTGAACTTGGGCCTGGCTTTGAGGGCATGGCCGTAGATGACCTCGAAAGTCAGCGAGAGCCGGCCGTCTTCGCCTTTCAGGCGCGCCGCCAGCGCCGCTTCAAGCCGGGCTTTCCAGCGGCGGCCGCGCAAGCCCGCAAAGCGGCCCGGATGAAAGTTGCGGCCCAGCTCGGCCAGTTCCTGCAGCAGCCGCGCCGGCGTCTCATAGGTCAGGGTGATGCGCTCCATGTCCATCACCGGCTCGGCAAAGCCGGTCTGCACCAGCATGTCGCCCCAGTCATGCATGTCGGTCAGCTCATGGCCGGCCGGCGGCCAGCCGAGTTCGGCATAGAGTTCCCGCACTTCGCGCACGGTGTCAGGCCCCAGGCAGGAAAACATCAGGAAGCCATCGACCTTCAGGGCCTGGTGCCAGCCGGCCAGCAGCGCTTCCGGGTCGGCGGACTCATGCAGCGCCATGTTGGCCCACAGCATGTCGACGCTGCCGGGGGGCGGCATCTCGAAGCGCACCGGCGTGGCCCGCCACTGGCTCGGGCTCCACCACGGCTTCACTATTCTTTTAATAGCGGCCTGCGCATGCTCTGCCTGCGCCTCCGCCACAAAGCATGCTGCATCAGGGTAGATTTTCGTCAGCTCGGCATGCGCCTGCATGCCGCCGCGCAGCGCGCCCCAGTGCGCCCAGGCCTGCGGCTTGAGCTTGATCCATTGCAGCCGCTCCAGCATGCGGCGCGCCACCTCTTCATGCAGCCACGGCGACGCCAGGGGCGCGGTGCGCTGCCAGCGGCTGACGGCTTGCGGATCGAGCGTGGGCGGACGCGAGGTGGTAGTCATGAAGGGAAGGGGTTGCAAAAGTCAGGCGAGTATATTGACACGGTGTTTCAACGCCTGCTCTCCCTTCGCCCAAACCTGCCCCGGCTGCCCGGCTTTGCCAGCCAGTGCGCGGTCTGCCGCAGCTGGCCCGCCCAAGCCGTCTGCCAGCCTTGCCTGGCACGCTTTGCAACAGTGCAAGACTGCTGCGCCGGTTGCGCCCTTCCCCTGCCGCCGGGACTGACGATGGGCCGGGGCAGCGGCGAGCTGCTGTGCGGCGGTTGCCTGCGCCAGCGGCCGCCGCTGGACAGGGCGCTGGCCGCCGTGCCCTACGCCTATCCGTGGTCCACCCTGATCACCCGTTACAAGTTTGGCGGACAGCACGGCTGGGCCGGTTTTTTTGCCGGCCTGCTGCTCGGCGCGCCCGGCGTGGCGCAGGCTTTGCAAGAGTTGCAGGCCGAGGACTGGATTGTTCCGCTGCCACTGTCGGCCCAGCGGCTGCAAACGCGCGGCTTCAACCAGGCCTGGGAACTGGCCAGCGCCCTGGCTAGTGAGTCGCAAAGCCGGGGCCACGCCGATGCCCGGCTGCTGCTGCGTCCCAGGCACACGCTGCCGCAAAGCAAGCTCGGGCGCGCAGCCCGGCTGGCCAATGTCAAGGGCGCCTTCCAGGTCGATCCGCTGCGGGCCAGCGGGCTGCAGGGCCGGCGGGTGCTGCTGGTCGATGACGTGATGACGAGCGGCGCGTCGATCTTTTCAGCGGCTCAGGCCTTGCGCGATGCGGGCGCGGCGCACATCACCGGCGTGGTGCTGGCCCGCACCCCGTCCGACTAGCGTGAAATTATCCTGGCCTGCAATCACTAAATTCAAGGCGGCAGGCAGCTTTATGCTCCTGAATTCATAGCTGCTGGCGCAGACTGTGCCTGCGCAATAAACCAGTTTGATGCTTAAAAGTTGTTCACGGGTTAAAGCGAAGGCGCTCTAGAATCGCCGCTCCATTCACCGAGGCAGGCCGCCACAGCGCGGCCCCGCCCTCTTCCAACAGCTGCCAGCCCATGTTCAACATCGTCCTCGTCGAGCCCGAAATTCCGCCCAACACCGGCAATGTGATCCGGCTGGCGGCCAATACCGGCTGCCGCCTGCACCTGGTCGAGCCGCTGGGCTTTTCGATGGACGACAAGCACATGCGGCGCGCCGGGCTCGACTACCACGAGTACGCCCAGGTGCTGCGCCATGCCGGCTGGCAGGCCTTGCTGGACAGCGAGCAGCCACTGGCTGAGCGGCTGTTCGCCATGACGACGCGGGGGGCTAGCAGCCTGTACGAGGCCCGCTTCCTGCCCGGCGACTGGCTGGTGTTCGGCTCTGAAACCAAGGGGCTGGCGGCTCAATTACGGGATTCGTTCGACCCGGCGCGGCGCTTGAAAGTGCCGATGCTGCCCGGCCAGCGCAGCCTGAACTTGTCCAACGCCGTGGCGGTGACGGTGTTCGAGGCCTGGCGGCAGAACGGCTTTGGCGGTGCCAGCCTGCCCGCCTGATTCAACGGCTTTTCAATTCATCACGGATAGTGCCGCGCCAGCGATTCGGCCACGCACACCGGCTTGGCCGCGCCTTCGCGCTCCACCGTCACCTCCCAGGCCATCTGCAGGCCGCCTTCGGCTATCGGCTCGGCGCTCAGCAGCTTCATGCGGGCGCGCAGCCGGCTGCCGACCGGCACCGGCGCCATGAAGCGCACCCTGTTCAGGCCGTAGTTCACGCTCATGCGCGAGCCGATGATCTCGAACGACGACTCGAAAAACCTGGGCAGCAGCGACAGCGTCAGAAAGCCATGGGCAATCGTGGTGCCGAACGGCCCGGCGGCGGCTTTTTCAGGGTCCACATGGATCCACTGGTGGTCGTGGGTGGCATCGGCGAACAGGTTGACCTGCTGCTGGGTGATGGTGATCCAGTCGCTCACGGCGATTTCCTGGCCAGTGCAGGCCGCCAGTTCGGACAGGGTTTGAAAGGTTTTCATCAAGCCACTGTAGCGGCGGTGCGCCGAAACCGGCAGTCCCGGCTGTCGAATTGGCGACAGGCCTTACATCTGCCGCCTCACCATTTCAGAGCCCGCAAGGTTTGCGCTATCGTTAACCCATGAACACCTTGCCACCGCCCTTCCCCGCACCTTTCCCCCGCGCCACACCTGCCCCGACACCCACAGGAAGCCAGCCATGACCCACGCGCCTTCATGGCTCATCAACAGCTTCATCTACCTGGCAGCCGCCGTGGTCGCCGTGCCGCTGGCCAAGAAGCTCGGCCTGGGCTCCATCATCGGCTACCTGGCCGCCGGCATGGCCATCGGGCCCTGGGGGCTGGGGCTGGTCACCAATGTGCAGGACATTCTTCATTTCGCTGAATTCGGCGTGGTGCTGATGCTGTTCCTGATCGGCCTGGAACTCCAGCCCGAGCGGCTGTGGAGCCTGCGCCGGCCGATCTTCGGCTGGGGCAGCGCCCAGGTGGCGGGTTGCGCCGCGCTGCTGACGGGCGCGGCGGTGGCCTTTGGCGTGGCCTGGCCGACGGCCTTGGTGGCCGGCCTGGGCCTGGCGCTGTCATCGACCGCGATTGCCCTGCAGTCGATGAACGAGCGCAACCTGATGCACACCTCCAGCGGCCAGGCCGGCTTCTCGATTTTGCTGTTCCAGGACGTGGCAGCCATCCCGATTCTGGCGCTGGTACCGCTGCTGGGCGCTATTTCAGCATCAAATGAGGCTCTAGCGCAATCACACCCTGCGCTGCAAGCTCTTAAAACAATAGCAGTCATCGCCGGCATCATCATTGGCGGCCGGCTGCTGGTGCGCCCGGTGCTGCGCTGGATCGCCAACAGCCGCACGCCAGAGATCTTCACCGCCGCTTCGCTGCTGCTGGTGGTCGGCATTGCGGGCCTGATGCTGCTGGTCGGCCTGTCGATGGCGCTGGGCGCCTTTCTGGCCGGCGTGCTGCTGGCCGACAGCGAATACCGGCGCGAACTGGAAACCGACATCGAGCCGTTCAAGGCCTTGCTGCTGGGCCTGTTCTTCATCGCCGTCGGCATGAGCATCGACTTTGGCGTGCTGATGAAGTTTCCCGGCCAGATGCTGGCCATCCTGGCCGGTTTTCTCAGCCTCAAGCTCGCCTTCATCTATGGGCTGGCCTACGCCATGAAGCTGCCCTACCAGGAGCGGCCGGTGTTTGCGCTGCTGCTGGCGCAGGGCGGCGAATTCGCCTTCGTGGTGTTCCAGGCCGCCGCTGGCGCCAATGTGTTCTCGATGGAAACCGCGTCGCTGCTGATCGGCGCGGTGGCGCTGTCGATGCTCATCAGCCCGCTGCTGCTGGTGGCCATCGACAAGCTGCTGCTGCCGCGTTATGCGAACGGCAAGAAATCCACGCTCGAAGAAATCTCCGAGCCGCAGGAAGCGCCCATCATCATTGCCGGCTTCGGCCGCTACGGCCAGATCGTCGGCCGCATGCTGCTGGCGCAGGGGATTTCGGCCACGGTGCTCGACCATGACGCCGACATGATCGAAACCATTCGCACCTTCGGCTACCGGGTGTTCTACGGCGACGCGACCCGGCTTGACCTGCTGCGCACGGCGGGCGCGGCCAAGGCCAAGATACTGGTGCTGTCGGTTGACGACGTGGAGCAGTCGCTGAAGATCGTCGATCTGGTGCGCGAGCACTTCCCCCAGTTGCAGATCGTCGCCCGCGCCAGGGACGTGACGCACTGGAACGCGCTGCGCGACCGGGGCGTGATGCGGGTCGAGCGCGAGCTGTTCGATTCCAGCCTGCGCAGCGCCCGCAATGTGCTGGAGCTGCTCGGCCAGCCCGCCGAGGCCGCCGAGCAGGCTGCCGCCAGGTTTCGCGCGCACAACCTGGAGCTGTTCGAGCAGATGTACCCGCACCGCGACAACCGCGAGAAAGTCATCGCCGTGGCCAAGCAGGGACGGCTGCAGCTCGAAGCCCAGATGAAGCAGGAGCGCGAGCAGCTGGCGCAGGCGCCGACAGCCGCGCAGGATTGAAATATTGATGAAATACGGCACTGGCGCAATAAGCGCCTGCGCAGACAGCTATATATTTTGTAGCGTATAGCCAGCTCAATCCTGCGGCTGTTATGGCTCGGCCTAAGTGGCGCCCTGCACTTGGCCGAGGCTCAAAGTCACCTCCCGAATCAGCTTTCGCTGCGGCGCAGGCAGCTTGAGGAAAGCCTGCAACGTGTCGCGCTCCAGGCAGCCCGTCCATTCGCACCATCGCTTGTGCTCGATGCACATCGAACACGGCATGAAATGGCAACCCAAAGGAGTCCGGCTGGCCGAACTGATGGTCCATGCGCGGCTGCGCCCTTTAGCCGATGCGTCGAGCCAGGGCAAGCTGATGTGAAGAAAAAATCCACCCGGCTTATCCAAAACAGGCCGGTAACAATAAGTTATAAATTGCCACCCCATGCGTGGCCTGTGTCAGCTGTTGCAATGGCTAGAATTTAAAAAAGCAAACTCTTACTTTTTACTCTCTAGTCAGGAACCACTGCATGATGCTGCCCGGAGCCTGTCTGGTTCAGGCCAATCCCGAGCTTGCGCTGGCGCGCATGAACCCCTTCAACACAACGCCGGCCGCAGGTTCGGTGGCACCGCTTTGAAACGCTTGTTTGAAGACGGCTGTGAAGCAATTCTTGAAGGCATGGCCGAGGGCTTTTTGGCGCTCAGCCATGACTGGCAGATCATTTATGCCAACCCTGTGGCTAAAACGCTGCTCACGCCCCAAGACGGCCAACTTGACGGCAAAAATATCTTTGACGTTTGCCCAGGCCTGCACAGCACCCGTTTCCAGTCAGCTTACCGCCGTGTCGCCGCGCACCAAATCGCCGAGACCCTGGTCGATTTTCACCCCCATCACCACCGCTGGTACGAACTTCGGATTTGTCCGGCGTCCCATGGCATTTCAATCTATTTCAACGACATCAGCGAGTCCAAGTGCCTGGAGGCCGAACGGATGCGGCTTGCCGCCGAGTGCGAGCGGCAAAAGCGGATCTATGAAACCGCCCTTTCCAATTCGGCCGATTTCAACTATCTGTTTGACCTCGCGGGCAGGCTCACCCATGCCAATGAAGCGCTGCTGGCGCTGTGGAAAAAAAAGCTGCCGGAGGTGGTGGGGAAAAACTTTTTCGACCTGGCCTATCCGCCCGCGCTGGCAGAGCGCCTGCAGCGGCAGATTGCCCAGGTCATCGACACCGGCCAGAGGATCCAGGACAACATGCACTACCCCAGCGCTCTGGGCGAGCGGCAGTACGAGTACATCTTCGTGCCGGTGATGGATGCACGCGGCAGGGCGGTCGCCGTGTCCGGCTCCACGCGGGATGTCACCGAGCCCAGGGAGTGCGACCAGGCGCAGCCAAAGAGCGACCAGCGCAAGGACGAGTTCCTGGCGATCCTGGCGCACGAATTGCGCAACCCGCTGGCCTCGCTGAACAGCTGGCTGGAGGTGCTGCGCCAGGCGGGCGGCAACCAGGAACTGGCCGAGAAAGCGCCGCCCGCCATGGCCCGGCAAGTGGGGCAACTGGTCAGGCTGGTGGATGACCTGATGGACTGGAGCCGCGTCACCCAGGGCATGGTGGAGCTTCGCAAGGCGCCGGTTCAGCTGGCGGCGCTGCTGCAGCAGGCGCTCGAAACCGTGCAGCACTTCAGCGACCGGGCGGGGCACCAGCTGGAGCTGCACCTGCCCCCGGACGAGCTCATGGTCGAGGTGGACGCGGCCCGGATTGTCCAGGCGGTGACCAACCTGCTGAACAACGCCATCAAGTTCACCAGCCCCGGCGGCTACATCTCGCTTTCAGCCAGGCGCGAGGGCAGTCATGCGGTGGTCTGCGTGGCCGACAACGGGATTGGCATTGCACAGGACATGCAGGCGCGCGTGTTCGATATCTTCACCCATGCCGATGACTCCATGGGGCGCGCCCATGGCGGCCTGGGCATCGGCCTGTCGCTGGTCAAAGGCTTTGTCGAGCTGCACGATGGCACGGTCGAGGTGCACAGCGAAGGCCACGGCAAGGGCAGCCGGTTCACCGTTCGACTGCCGCTTTTGACGCCGCTGGCCGCTGGCAGTACAGGCAGCGCAAGCAGCGCAGGCGGGGTGCGGCAGTCCGGGCCGGTGGCCTCGTTTTTTGGCGTGAAAAGTGGGTTTTAGCTTGCTTGCCGCAGCTTGTTGCCAGAACCGGGCAGCGCAGGCAAAATTGGCTGAGCTGCTGATGAATCAATGCTGTTCATGAAAGAAAAGCCTTGCAGCGCAATAACCGCCTTCGCCAGTAGCTACTATTTTTATAGCATCATCAACAGGCGGCTTCAAGCCAGCCCGTCCCACAGCAGCTTTAGGCCGGTCAGCCCCATGCCGCCGTACAGAATCCGGTAGAACCAGAGCGGGCTGATGGTGCGGGCCAGGCGCACCCCGATCCACACGCCGACCGGCGCCAGCGGCAGCAGCACCAGCGAGGTCGCCATGTTGCGCACATCGAGCAGGCCGAGCCAGGCGTAGGGAATCCATTTGGACAGGTTGATGACAAAGAAGAAAAACGCCATGGTGGCGCTGAACCTGACCGGGCTCAGGCGCAGCGGGATCACGTAGGCGCTGATCGGCGGGCCGCCGGCATGGGCCACGAAGCTGGTGAAGCCCGAGGTCACGGTCAGCAGCGCGCCCAGCCACCGGGGCGGCGGGGGGCTGTCGGGACGGGGCGGAAACAGCAGCCGCTGCGCCAGGAACAGCAGCGTGAAGCCGCCGACGATGGCCGCCACCGTGCGGGCGTCGAGCACCCGGAACAAGAGCGCCCCGATCACCGTGCCGACCAGGCCGCAAGGCACTAGGAACTTGAGAAAAGCGAAGTCAAAGTCTTTGCGGAAGGCGGCAATGCCGAGCAGGTCCATCAGCAGCAGCAGCGGCATCAAAATCGCCGCCGCCTGCGGCACGGTGACCGCCAGCGCCATCAGCGGCACCGCAAGCGAGCCAAAACCAGCGCCGAAGCCGCTCTTGCTCACGCCCAGCATCAGCACGGCAGGAATGGCGACGGCATAGAAATAGCCATCGGTGATGAGGGGGAAATTCAAAGGTGGTGGGCCGTGTCAGGGGGAAGTGAAGGGAGGGCATGGTGGCGTGCGGAATGGCCGCTACCGCGCAGCCGCTATTGTCGCGAAAGCTGCAGTCCCTGACCGTCGCTCGCCGCGCACCGGCAAAAGCCTTAAAGCCTTGGCTGGCGCTTGCCCGGCAAGCGAAAGAAAGGGCAGCAAGCACCCTGCTCGATGTGAGATCAAACAGGGCTGCAGCGCAGGAAATACTTGCGCAGGCAGCTATTGATTCCCTAGCAGGCAGGCAGCCGGGCCCTGGCGGCCGCAAGTCAGGGCGCTTTGGCTAGACGCGTTCGAGGATCACCGCGATGCCCTGCCCGACGCCGATGCACATGGTGCACAGCGCGTAGCGCCCGCCGTTCAGGTGCAGCTGGTTGACCGCCGAGGTGGCCAGGCGGGCGCCGCTGGCGCCCAGCGGATGGCCCAGGGCAATCGCGCCGCCCCAGGCGTTGACGCGCGGGTCGTCGTCGGGCACGCCGAGCAGGCGCAGCACCGCCAGCCCCTGCGCGGCAAAGGCCTCGTTCAGCTCGATCACATCCATCTGGTCGATGGTCAGGCCGGTCAGCGCCAGCACTTTTTGCGTTGCCGGCGCCGGGCCGATGCCCATGATGCGCGGCGGCACGCCGGCGGTCGCCATGGCAACGACACGGGCACGAGGCGTCAAACCGTTTCTGGCGGCGGTGGCTTCGTCGGCCAGCAGCAGCGCGCAGGCGCCGTCGTTGACGCCGCTGGCGTTGCCGGCGGTGACCGTGCCGCCCTGGCGCACCACCGGCTTGAGCTTGGCCAGGCTCTCCATCGAGGTGGCACGCGGATGCTCGTCCTGGCTCACGACCAGGGCGTCGCCCTTTTTCTGGGCAATGCTGACCGGCGTGATCTCGGTCGACAGGTAGCCCGCCTGCTGCGCGGCCACCGCCTTGCGCTGGCTGTTCAGCGCGAACTTGTCCTGGTCCTCGCGGCTGATCTGGTAGTCGGTGGCGACGTTCTCGGCGGTTTCGGGCATCGAATCGACGCCGTATTTCTCCTTCATCAGCCGATTGACGAAGCGCCAGCCAATCGTCGTGTCATAGACCGCATTGGCGCGGGCAAATGCGGTTTCGGCCTTCGGCATGACGAAAGGCGCCCGGCTCATGCTCTCGACGCCGCCGGCGATCATCAGGCCGGCTTCGCCCGACTTGATGGCCCGCGCCGCCGTGCCCAGCGCATCCAGGCTGGAGCCGCACAGGCGGTTCAGGG
This sequence comes from Polaromonas sp., assembly GCA_028291905.1. Classification (GTDB taxonomy): domain Bacteria; phylum Pseudomonadota; class Gammaproteobacteria; order Burkholderiales; family Burkholderiaceae_C; genus Polaromonas. The sequence continues at coordinate 898 of JAQGNK010000368.1, read as the reverse complement.
TGCTGCCCGGCACTTCCAGCGGCAGCCCGGCCAGCAGGCTGGCCATGCGGGCGACGTTGCGGTTGTCCTCGCCGGCCTGGTTGGCGCAGCCGTAGAGCACGTCGGCGACCGCCTGCCAGTCCACCTTCGGGTTGCGCGCCACCAGCGCCTTGAGCGGCACGGCGGCCAGGTCGTCGGTGCGCACGCTGGCGAGGGCGCCGCCGTAGCGGCCGAACGGGGTGCGGATGGCGTCGCAGATAAAGGCTTGGGGGGTGGTCATGGGCTTGTCTCTTTGGGTTGGGGTTGAATAGGCGCAAAAGGAAATGGAAGGCTTAAGGGGCAATCGGCAGGCCGACCAGCGCTTCAAGCTCGGCATGCCCCAGGCCCTCGACCTTGTCGATCAGGCTCAGGCCGTCCGGCGTGCATTGCAGCGTGGCCAGCTCGGTGTAGATGCGCTTGACGCAGGCCATGCCGGTGAGCGGATAGCTGCACCGCGCCACGACCTTGCTCTGGCCTTGCTTGGTCAGCAAATCCATCATCACCCAGGTCTGCCTGGCGCCGATGGCCAGGTCCATCGCGCCGCCCACCGCCGGAATCGCGCCGGCTTCGCCGGTGCTCCAGTTGGCCAGGTCACCCGTGGCGGACACCTGGAAGGCGCCGAGCACGCAGATGTCGAGGTGGCCGCCGCGCATCATCGCAAAGCTGTTGGCATGGTGGAAATAGGCGCCGCCCGGCAGCAGGCTGACCGGCTGCTTGCCGGCGTTGATGAGATCGTAGTCTTCGGCTCCTGCAGCGGGCACCGGCCCCATGCCGAGAATGCCGTTCTCGCTGTGCAGTAGGACCTCGCGCCCGGCGGGATTATGGTTGGCGACCTGGGTCGGCATGCCGATGCCCAGGTTGACATAGGCGCCGTCGGGAA
>JAQGNK010000363.1 GCA_028291905.1 Polaromonas sp. | reverse complement strand
TGTTGCTCTGATCCTCACCTCGCGGTGGAGAGGTATTACCTCCTACGCTGTCCTGTGCAGTCCGGACGTTCCTCCAGTGCTTCCTTTCGGAAATTGCACCAGCGGCGGTCTGGCAGGCTTCACCCCTCGATTATGGCAGTGCGCCACAATGGGCTTTTGCCTGACCCATCCAAAAAGGAGACCTTCATGAGAGCCGACAGCATCCTCGCCACCATTGGCAACACGCCCCACGTCCGCATCAATCGCCTGTTCGGCCCCGAGGCCCAGGTCTGGATCAAGTCCGAGCGCGCCAATCCGGGCGGCTCGGTCAAGGACCGGATTGCGCTGGCGATGGTCGAAGCGGCCGAGAAGTCGGGCGCTTTGCAGCCCGGCGGCACCATCATCGAGCCCACGTCGGGCAACACCGGCATCGGGCTGGCGATGGTGGCGGCGGTCAAGGGCTACAAGATCGTGCTGGTCATGCCCGACAGCATGTCCATCGAGCGGCGGCGGCTGATGCTGGCCTACGGCGCCAGTTTTGACCTGACCCCACGCGCCAACGGCATGAAAGGCGCGATTGCCCGCGCCCTGGAACTGGTCGAATCCACGCCTGGCGCCTGGATGCCGCAGCAGTTCGAAAACCCGGCCAACATCGACATCCACGTCCGCACCACGGCGCAGGAAATCCTGGCGGACTTTCCCGAGGGGCTCGATGCGCTGATCACCGGCGTCGGCACCGGCGGCCACCTGACCGGCTGCGCGCAGGTGCTCAAGGCCGCCTGGCCGCAGTTGAAGGTGTTTGCGGTGGAGCCGTCGGCCTCGCCGGTGATCTCGGGCGGCGCGCCGGCCCCGCACCCGATCCAGGGCATTGGCGCGGGCTTCATCCCGAAAAACCTCGACACCAGCCTTATTGACGGCGTGATCCTGGTCGATGCCGAGCCAGCCCGCGAAATGGCCCGCCGCTCAGCCAGCGAAGAAGGCATGCTGGTCGGCATTTCGTCAGGTGCCACGCTGGCGGCGATTGCCCAGAAGCTGCCCGAGCTGCCACTAGGCGCCCGCGTGCTGGGCTTCAACTACGACACCGGCGAGCGCTACCTGTCGGTCGAGGGCTTCTTCCCGACCTGACGCAGCTGCCTTCACCTGGCCGCTGCTGAACCATGCAAAACAATGCAGCGGCCAGCCAGATACATCCGCCTTTAAAATAGCGCCCTTCTGCTTGATAACCACAAGCCACGAACCGGACGACCATGCTGCGACTGACTGAAATCAAACTCCCGCTCGGGCACGCCGACAACGCGCTGCAAGAGGCGATTCTCCAAAAACTGAACATCCTGCCCGCCGAACTGGCGAGCTTTACCGTCTTCAAGCGCAGCTTCGATGCCCGCAAGGCGGTGATCATGCAGGTCTATATCGTCGATGCGCTGCTGGCGGGCGCCGCGCTGGAAGCCGAGCAGCTGATCCGGCATGCCGGCAACCCGCATATCTTCCTCACGCCCGACATGGCCTACCGCCCGGTGGGCGCGGTCCCGGCGGGTTTGCCGGTGCGCCCGGTGGTGGTCGGCTTTGGCCCGTGCGGCATGTTCGCTGGTCTGGTGCTGGCGCAGATGGGTTTCAGGCCCATCGTGCTGGAGCGCGGCAAAACCGTGCGCCAGCGCACCAAGGACACCTGGGGCCTGTGGCGCAAGAATGTGCTCAACCCCGAGTCCAACGTGCAGTTCGGCGAAGGCGGCGCCGGCACTTTTTCCGACGGCAAGCTCTACAGCCAGATCAAGGACCCGCGCCACCTGGGCCGCAAGGTGATGACCGAGTTCGTCAAGGCCGGCGCGCCGGCCGACATCCTGTACGAGGCGCATCCGCACATCGGCACCTTCAAGCTGGTCAAGGTGGTGGAGAACATGCGCGAGCAGATCATCGCCCTGGGCGGCGAGATCCGGTTCGAGCAGCGGGTGACCGACGTGCTGATCGAGAGCGGCTCGGATGGCAGGCACATCCGCGGCCTCACGGTGCTGGACCAGGCCACCGGCCAGACGCAGGAGCTGGCGGCCGACCAGGTGGTGCTGGCGCTGGGCCACAGCTCGCGCGACACCTTTGCCATGCTGCATGCGCGCGGCGTCCATGTCGAGGCCAAGCCGTTTTCCATCGGCTTTCGCATCGAGCATCCGCAGGGCCTGATCGACCGCGCCCGGTGGGGCCGCCATGCCGGCCACCCGGCGCTGGGCGCGGCCGAGTACAAGCTGGTGCACCACGCGAGCAATGGCCGCTCGGTGTACAGCTTTTGCATGTGCCCTGGGGGAACCGTAGTTGCTGCCACATCCGAGGCAGGCCGTGTGGTGACCAACGGCATGAGCCAATACTCGCGCAACGAACGCAATGCCAATGCCGGCCTGGTCGTGGGCATCGCCCCCGGCGACTTTCCAGGATGGCAACCCGATCGCCCTGGCAGCCCTCTGGCCGGTGTTGCACTGCAGCGCGAGCTGGAGTCGCGGGCCTTCACGCTCGGCGGGGGCACCTACGAAGCTCCCGGACAACTGGTGGGCGACTTCATCGCCGGACGCCCGTCCACGCAGTTGGGCGAGGTCGAGCCGTCCTATAAGCCTGGCGTGAAGCTGGGCGATCTGCACCCTGCCCTGCCAGCCTACGCTATAGACGCATTGCGCGAAGCGCTTCCCGCGTTTGGCCGCAAAATCCGCGGTTTCGACCGCCACGACGCCATGCTCACCGGCGTCGAAACCCGTACCTCTTCGCCGGTGAAAATCAGCCGCGGCGAGGATTTTCAAAGCCTGAACGTGCGTGGCCTCTACCCCGCCGGCGAAGGCGCCAGCTACGCCGGCGGCATTCTGTCCGCCGGGGTCGACGGCATCAAGGTGGGCGAGGCAGTCGCCCGCAGCATCGTCCAACACCAGCATTCATGACCACCACTTCTCCCATGAGCGACTCCGCAACCGACACTACCCCTCCCGCCCCAGCACGCGAAGGGGGCATACGGCGCAAGAGCGCGCCACGGCCGGTCCATCCCATGCTGCAGACCCTGTTCGAGCTGTACCCACGGCTGTTCGGCGCGCGCTTCCTGCCGCTCAAGCTGGG
>JAQGNK010000345.1 GCA_028291905.1 Polaromonas sp. | reverse complement strand
GCAGGGCCTGCATGGCTTGGAGCAGGCGGCGGTAGCGTTCGCCGTCGGGCAGCTCGCGCGTCAGGTCATCGACCAGCGGCACCAAGGCCTGCAGCATGGGTTGTGCGATCAAATCGACTCCAAAAATATCATTTTGACTACTTTATCAGGTAATCATTTTGACTCTCTTTAGTATTTGGCGCTCGCAAGTGGTTGATTCATATGAAGAGCATGGCTGGCACGGGTCTTGAGTTAGCTTGTCAGGCAGCCTGCACGGCTTCGCAAGGGCGCGAAGCGAGCCTGTCACTACAGAAAGACAAATCATGTTGACCCCAGAACAACGCACCATCGTCAAGTCCACCGTTCCCCTGCTGCAGACCGGCGGTGAAGCGCTTACTACCCACTTCTACCAGATCATGCTGGCCGAGCACCCCGAGGTGCGGCCCTTCTTCAACCAGGCCCACCAGGCCAACGGCGACCAGCCCCGTGCGCTGGCCAACGGCGTGCTGATGTATGCACGGCACATCGACCAGCTCGACCAGCTCGGCGGGCTGTTGGCGCAGATCATCAACAAGCATGTGTCGCTGCAGATAGAGGCGGCGCACTACCCCATCGTGGGCGCCTGCCTGCTGCGCGCCATCCGCGAGGTGCTGGGCGCCGAGATCGCCACCGACGCGGTGATCGACGCCTGGGCGGCGGCCTACCAGCAGCTGGCCGGCATCCTGATCGGCGCCGAGGAAAAGATCTATGCCGACACCGCCGCCGTTCCCGGCGGCTGGCGCGGCGCGCGGGCATTCAGCGTGGCGCGCAAGGTCGCCGAGAGCGACGAGATCACCTCGTTTTACCTGACGCCGCAAGACGGCGGCGCGCTGCTGGGCTTCAAGCCCGGCCAGTACATCGGCCTGCGCCTGGTGGTCGATGGCCAGGAAATCCGCCGCAATTACTCGCTTTCGGCCGCGCCCAACGGCTGGGACTACCGCATCAGCGTCAAGCGCGAGCCGGGCGGCGTGGCCTCGGGCTACCTGCATGGCCAGGTGCGGGAAGGCGATACGCTCGATTTGTTTCCGCCAGCCGGCGAGTTCGTGCTGGCTGAGGGCGACAAGCCCGTGGTGCTCATCAGCGGCGGGGTCGGGATCACGCCCACGCTGGCCATGCTGGACGTGGCCCTGCAGGGCCAGCGGCCGGTGCATTTCATCCACTTCGCCCGCAACCGGTCGGTGCATGCGTTTCGCGAGGCCGTCGATGCGCGCCAGGCCCGGCATTCGCAGCTGCAGCACTTTTATGTCTATGACGAGCCGGCCATTGATTCGGCTGATCCGGCTGGTTCAGAACAGGCCGCGCATGCCACCGGCCGGCTCAGCAACGCGCAGCTGGCCGCATGGCTGCCCGCTTCGCGCGATGTCGATGCCTACTTCTTGGGCCCCAAGCCGTTCATGCGGCAGGTCAAGCGCCAGCTTCGCGAGCTGGGCGTGCCCGAGGCCCAGACCCGCCATGAATTCTTTGGCCCGGCCAGTGCACTGGACTGAAGCAGACTGAGCAGAGCGGCTTGCGGGCCGCGCCGCGTTCAGGCCTTCAAAAAATCAAGCAGGTCCTGGGTCAGCTGATCCTTGTGGGTGGCCTGCAGGCCATGCGGCGCGCCGTCGTACTCGATCAGCTTGGCCTGGGGAATCGCCTTGGCGGCGGCGCGGGCCGACGCGTCAATCGGCACGGTCTTGTCGGCCGTGCCGTGGATGATCAGCGTGGGCACCTTGAAGGCCGCCAGGTCGGGCCTGAAATCGGTGGTGGCAAAAGCCCCTGCGCAGGCCAGCGTGGCCTTCAGGCTGGCCTGCATCGCCACATTCCAGGAGGACTGCGCCAGCTCGTCGCTGACCGGGCTGGAAATCATGCCGACGCCGTAGAAGTCCTCGAAAAAACCGGCGAAGAACTTGGCGCGGTCCTCCTTCATGCCCTTGGTCATCTTCTCGAACACCGCCTGCTCGGTGCCGTCCGGGTTGTCGGCCGTCTTGAGCATGAAAGGCACCACCGAGGCGATCAGCGCGGCCTTGGACACGCCCTTGCCGCCGTGGCGCGACATGTAGCGCGCCACCTCGCCGCCGCCCATTGAAAAGCCCGCCAGCACCGCGTCCTGCGCGCCGGTCTGCTCGATCACGGCGGCCAGGTCGTCGGCCAGGGTGTCGTAGTCGTAGCCGCTCCAGGGCTGGGACGAGCGGCCGAAGCCCCGGCGGTCATAGGCGATGACGCGGTAGCCGGCATCGGCAATCGCCATCGCCTGGTCGTCCCAGCTGTCGGCCGACAGGGGCCAGCCGTGCAGCAGGATGACGGGCTGGCCGCTGCCCCAGTCCTTGAAATAGAGCTGCGTGCTGTCGGCGGTGGTGACGTAGTTCATGAGCGGTTTTTCCTTGGATGGATTAAAGAACTGATTTTTCAAGCCAGGGGCCGCCAGGTCTGTCAGGGAAAGAAGTGCCGGGCTGTCAGCTTGCGCGCCCAGATGAGCGAGCGCTGTCAGCGCTGGCCAAACGGCCGGGCGGGCACCGTCTTCAGGTAGGCATAGAGTGCCTGCGCGTCCACGTCGTCGAGCTGGCGCAGCGACTCGAACGGCATCACGCTGATGGCTGTGCCGTCGGGGCGCCTGCCGCTGCGCAGCATGGCGACAAACTGGCCTGCATCGGCATACCGGGTCAGGGCACTGCCCTCGCCAGGCGTCAGGTTGGCCGCTGGCGCCCAGTCTGGCGGCGTGCCGGGGATCTTGCCGCCCGACAAACCCGGCCCATGGCAGCTGATGCACATATTGGCCACATACTGGCCGTGGGCCGGGCTCACGCTCGCCGCCACCGGCTGCGGCGGCGGCAGGGAGTGGTCTATTTTTTGCGCCGCGTCCTGAATCGCCCCGTAGCCGTACATCAATTTGACAGGCATCGACAGCTCCAGCACGGCGGCGCCGCCGCTGGCCGGCGGCAGGCTGCGCGCATAGGCCACCAGCGCCGCGACATCGTCATCGGTGAAACGGTTGTAGTCTTCGCTGGGCATGATGAGCAGGGGGCGCCCGTCGGGCTTGACGCCGTGGCGCAAGGTCCGCACCCAGTCTTCAGCGCCATAGCGTGACACGACGCTTCCCGGCCCCGGCGAAATGTTGGGGCCGGCCACGCGCAGCCCCTTGCCGTCGTTGATGAATTCGCGGCCGGCGCCATCGGCGCCATGGCAGTCGGTGCAGCCGCGAGAATTGAAGAGGTACTGGCCGCGCGCCAGCACCTTCGCCTCCGGCGGGACGGCAGCCATCACGGCCCCAGCCCATGCCACCGGCGCCACCGTCACCGGCACCTGCCGCCGGCTCTTGCGTTCGGCCAGCTCGGCGCCGATCAGGACCGCCGCCGCCGCCACCGCCAACAGCGCGACAAGCGCGCCCAATGTCCACCTGAACCATCGCTTCATGGCCCGCTCCCCGGCTGAAAATGGTCATCTCCCCGCCAGTCAGCGCTGCCGGGGCGCAGGCCAGCATTTTGAGCTTCAGGCGGCCCGCCGTCAGCCGCCCTTTACAAACTGACACCGCTGCTGCAAGCGACAACGGCTTTTTCAAGCGGGTTTTCTTGCTGCGACAAGCTCGCAACCCGGCTGCAGGCTGCAGGGCCGGGCCTGATCGGAACTGGCGGCACAATGCCCGATGTGACTCCCGAGCCCGCCCCATCCGCAGCCCTGCCCGCCTTGCCCCGGCGCATCGCCCATCTCGACATGGATGCATTTTTCGCGTCGGTCGAGCTGCTGCGCTATCCGCAGCTCAAGGGCCTGCCGGTGGTGATCGGCGGCGGGCGGCGGCAGGTCGATGAAGCGCTGATGGCGCGCCAAGGCGAGCGCGCCCTGCGCTTCATTCCGGTCGAGGAATTCCCGCTGCTCAAGGACTACACCGGCCGGGGCGTCATCACCACCGCGACCTATGCGGCGCGGCAGTTCGGCGTCGGCTCGGCCATGGGCATGATGAAGGCGGCAAAGCTGTGCCCGCAGGCCATCGTGCTGCCGGTGGATTTCGACGAGATCAGGCGGTTTTCCCGCGCTTTCAAAAGCACGATTGCCGAGATTGCGCCCCTGATGCAGGACCGGGGCATCGACGAGGTGTACATCGACTTCACCGATGTGCCCGGCGGCCAGCGGGACGGCGGCCGGGCGCTGGCGCGGCTGATCCAGCGGGCAATTTTTGAAAAGACCGCCCTCACCTGCTCGATTGGCGTGGCGCCCAACAAGCTGCTGGCCAAGATGGCAAGCGAGTTCGACAAGCCCAACGGCATCTCGGTCATTCATGAGGCCGATCTGCAAAGCTGCATCTGGCCGCTCGGCGTGCGCAAGATCAACGGCATCGGCCCCAAGTCGGGCGACAGGCTGGCCGCCCTTGGCATCCAGACCATCGGCGAGCTGGCTGCGCAGGACCGGCAGTTTTTGGTCAAGCAGTTCGGCAAGGCCAGCGGCGCCTGGATGCATGAAGTCGCCTGGGGCCGCGACGACAGCCCGGTCGTCACCGAGAGCGAGCCGGTCAGCATGAGCCGCGAAACCACCTTCGAGCGCGATTTGCATGCGGTGCGCGACAAGGCCGAGCTGGGCGAGATATTTACCCGGCTGTGCGAGCAGCTGGCCGGCGACCTGCAGAGGAAGGGCTACGTCGCCAAAACCATCGGCATCAAGCTGCGCTATGACGATTTCAGAATCGCGACACGCGATCAGACGGCGCAGGCCTACACCGCCGACAGCCGGACGATTCGCAAAATAGCAGGGCTATGCCTCAAGCGCGTGCCGCTGGATCAGCGGCTGCGTTTGCTGGGCGTGCGGGCCAGTGCGCTGGTCAAGGCCGGCGAAGCGCCTGTTCATGAATCAAAACGCCCTGTAGCGCAGGCAAATGCTGCGCAGACAGCTATTGAATCCATAGCAAATTATTCGCTTTTCTGATCTCCTGATGTTGCAAGAATTTTTCATCCATGCCAGACAGCCGCCCAGGGAATACGATTTTCAAAGCATCCAAAACAGCGCCCGCATGCAGCTTTTGCCCTGCCGTCCGCGCTGGCCGGGCAGCCGCGCCGCCGCCAGCCGTTGATGGCGCAGGCAACCCGCAATATCCTCATTCAATGACCGGGCGAGCCAGGCCATGAACCAGCCGGCCATCCGCATCCCCTGGCGCCGCATGCTGGGTTTTGCGATTTTTCTGGGCGGCGCGATGGTGCTGGCGGGGCAAATCTTCCATGCCTTGCCGATGAGCGACCCACGCATGCGCGGCGCCCTGATCGGCGGCGGCATGGCCGCGCTGGCGACCGCGCTGGGCACGCTGCCGGTGCTGCTGTCGCAACAGATCTCGCAGCGCACCTACGACACGCTGCTGGGCTTCGGCGCCGGCGTGATGCTGGCGGCCAGCTCGTTTTCGCTGATCATCCCGGCCCTGGCCAGCGCCAGGGCGCAAGGCGCCGGCTCGTGGGGCGCCGGCGGCATCGTCAGCGCCGGTATCCTGGCCGGCGCGATGCTCCTGATGCTGATCGACCGGGTGGTGCCGCACGAGCACTTCATCAAGGGGCTGGAAGGGCCGCAGGCGCGCGCGATGAAGCGGGTCTGGCTCTTTGTGATTGCCATCAGCCTGCACAACCTGCCCGAAGGGCTGGCGATTGGCGTGGCCTATGCCGGCACCGATCCGATTGCCGCGCTGGCACTGGCCACCGGCATTTCCGTCCAGGACGTGCCCGAGGGCATGGTGGTGGCGCTGGCGCTGCGCGGCATCGGCTACAGCCGGCTGGCGTCGGCCGGCATCGGCGCCTTGTCCGGCCTGGTCGAGCTGGTGGCGGCGGTGCTGGGCGTGGCCCTCATCAGCATCTCGGCGAGCTTTCTGCCCTGGGGACTGGCGGCGGCGGCCGGCGCGATGCTCTACGTCATCAGCCACGAAATCATTCCCGAGTCGCACCGCGAAGGCCATGAATCCTTCGCCACCGGCGGGCTGATCCTGGGCTTTGTCATCATGATGCTGCTGGACACTTCGATGGGCTGAAGGCTGCGCCGGCCTGCGGTGCAGCCCGTGAATTGAGCTTGACGGCACGAGCGCCCTCTAGGCCTGATGGCAAGGGTTGTTGGCTCTGAAAGCCGAATTCATACCGATCCATGTCAAACGCTAACATTCACGGGCAAGAAGCCTGGTGCTTCAAAGTTAAGCAGTCTGTCACTGGTTAACCAAGACCTGAAAGCTCACCCATGTTTACCTCGTCCCGCAAACAATTGAACTGCCGCACCAGTTCAGATCTACTCGATATTTTGCGTACCTGGTTCATGGCGCTGGGTGTGGTGATGCTGGCCTTGGCCGTGATGGCTGTGAGAAATACCGTGGGAAATCCCGAAACCTGGGCGTCCGCATTCCATGCATTCGCAGCCAGCGGCGCGTTTGTTCAGTACGCGGGCTGGCTGGCAGCCATTGGTGTTGCGTTCTTGGTCATTGCTCTGTTTCTTACGCTCTGTCTCGCAAGGATCAGGTAATGAGTGGCAAATGGTGGCTCAACTCGGACAAACTACAACACCGTCCGGTCTGCCTGAGCGCAAAAATCGCATCGGGCCAGTTTCGGCTACCTGGAGCAGACGATGGTCCTGTTACTCGGTTTTATCCAAAGGGCTTGCCCTTCTTTTCGCTTCGCAGGTCCGTTCCGCTTCAGGAAGGCGAATTGCTTCGTGCATGCGCCTCATGCGGCCACACATGGAGCAAGGTCGATCCGGATGAACTGCTGGCGCTACTGCAGCATAGCGGCAGTGCCGACGTTCAGCCTGTGCTTGAACGATCCCACTTGAATCAAATACTACCCACTACAGCCGCGCCGGCGCCCCACCTCGCACTGCACCCGCCTTCCCCTACGCCCCGGCAAACACCTCCCGCAGCGGCCTGACCTCCGGCAGCACATACACCACGCCGTAGCGCTCCCTGAACACCGGGCTCAGCACGTTGTCATAAAAAGCCGCCGGCAGGTTGACGCAGCCGTAGGAGATGCGGTTGTCGGCTATCGAGGGCGTGGCCAGGCGTTCCAGGCGGCGGTCCCTGGCGTTGCCGGTGCGCACCCGGTGCATCGACACGGCGGCGTCGTAATCGACCCAGACCACGTCCTCCCCCGAGGCATTGCGGCCCGGCTCGCCGACGAAACGGCCGGCCGGCGTGGTGCGCTCCTCTGGCCGCACCTGCGCCAGCGGCCGCTCGCCGATGCCGGGCACGGTGTGGTCGCCCCTGGCCGCGCCCAGCAGCACCGGCGTGGCGCCCAGCAGCCTTGCCTGCGGGTCGAACACGAACACCTTGGCGTTTTTCTTGTCGATGATGACGAAGGACATGGCGCGGTTGTCGCCCGAACGGGCGACCCAGTTGGCGATGAACCGGGCGTCCCCGGAGGCCGGCTCGGCGCCGAAATTGGCAGTGCCCGGCGTTTGAGCGGTGGTGCGGCCGGCCTGCTGCGCCGGCTCAGCGGTTGCCGTGGCACTGGGCGCCGGCGCCTCGCGGGTTTTCATGAAGTGCGCGGCGGGCAGGCCAATCGCCAGCAGGGCGGTGGCCAGCAGGAAGCCCTGCTTCGCGCCCGATAGAAGTTCCGAACGCAGCGAGGAACTGGAAGCCGGATGCGCGGGCACGGGCTTCGGAGGCGCGGGCGAAGAAGGATGCGCGTTCTGCATGGTCAGTGCTCCGTCAGCTCAACTCATTCAGGTACAGGGCAGGCAGCACAAAGCCCCGATCAGCCGATGCCCTGCGCATCCGGCCCTTCGGGGCATTGCAAGAGTCCGCCAGCGTGCAAGCCTTAGTTGCGGTCCGTCCGCATGGGGCGCTGGGTGGCGCTGCCGCCCGTCGTGCCGCCGGCGCCTCCCATGGCGCCCGTGCCCCCGGTGGCGCCGGTGGCGCCCGCAGTTCCTGCGCTGCCGGTGTTGGTGGTGTTGGCGCCTGCGCCTGAAGCACCACTCATGCCGGCGCCGGCGCTGCCGCTGCCCGTGGTGCCGCCGGCGCCGGTGGCCGAGCCGCTGCCGGTGGAGGGCTGGCTCTGGGTGGTGCTTCCGGAGGAGCCGGCGGCACCGGTGCCGCTGGAGGCGTCGGTGCCGCCCGAGCCGCCTGAGCCAGCAGCGCCTCCGGTTTGCGCATAGGCCAGTCCGATGCCGCCTGCCAGTGCAGCTGCCACCAGGGCCGAGGCGAGTGTTTTGGGTGCTTTCATGTCGTGTCTCCTTGGGTCAGCCCCTTGCCGGGGCCGCTGGATTGATGATCGATTAACAACGCCGGCAGCATTGCCGGCTGCTTTCAATCTACGTCTGGCCCGGTGGCGCCGGGTGGGTTTGAGTCTCAAGTGGCTGTAGGACAACAATGCCCCAGGCGCCGGCTTGCAGGCACGCCGGGCCGCTGCGCTGGGTCAGCTTTTTTCGCCAGAGCCGGCGAATTTTCCGGCCCACCACTGCTTCATCGTCGCCTTGACGGTCTGCAGCGCATTGGCGTCGCCGTGCAGCAGGGCCGACAGGTAGGCCTGCACCTGCTTGCGCTCGAAAGCCGGCGGCAGCGCGCCGACCTCCGGGTCGGTGATCATCTCCAGCAGCACCGGCCGGTCGGCCGACAGGGCCTTGTCCAGCGCCGGCCCGATGTCGTCGGGCTTGTCCACCCGGATGCCCCCGAGCCCCAGCATGCGGGCGAAATCGGCATAGGCAAAATCAGGCAGCACCTGCGACGGCTCGTACTTGGGGTCGCCGCCCTGCACCCGCTGCTCCCAGGTCACCATGTTCAGGTCGCGGTTGTTCAGCACCATCACCACCAGGCGCTTGTCGGCCCAGCGCGGCCACAGCCGGGCAATGGTGATGAGGCCGTTCAGCCCGTTCATCTGCATCGCGCCGTCGCCCACCAGCGCCATCACCGGCCGGCCCGGATGCACATGCTTGGCGGCAATGGCATACGGCACGGCCGAACCCATGGTGGCCAGCCCGCCCGACAGCGAGGCCAGCATGCCCCGGCGCAGCCGGATGTCGCGGGCATACCAGATGGCCGAGGTGCCGCTGTCCACCGTCACGATGGCGTTGTCGGGCAGGCGTTTTGACAGCTCCCAGAACGGGCGCTGCGGGTTGAGCGGGCTGGCCTCCACCATGGCGCGTGCGGCCAGCATCTGCCACCACTGGGCCACGTTGTGCTCGATGCCGGCCTGCCAGGCGCGGTCTGCCTTGCGCTCCAGCAGCGGCAGCAGCGCGGCCAGCGTCGCCTGGCTGTCGCCGACCAGGCCGACTTCCATCGGGTAGCGGATGTTCAAAAATCGCGGGTCGATGTCGATCTGCACGCCCCGCGCCTGGCCTTCGGGCGGCAGGAATTCGGCATACGGAAACGACGAGCCGACCATCAGCAGCGTGTCGCATTCCTCCATCATCTGCGAGCTGGCCGAGGTGCCCAGGATGCCGATGCAGCCGGTGACGAAAGGCAGCGAATCGGGCACCGCGCCCTTGCCCAGCAGCGCGGTCGCCACGCCGGCGCCCAGCGCATCGGCCACGGCGATGATCTCGTCGGTCGCATGCAGCGCGCCGGCGCCCACCAGCATGGCGACCTTGCCGCCGGCGTTGAGCACGCTGGCCGCCTGGCGCAGCCCGATGGCCGGCGGCACGGCGGCGGTGTGGTTGACGGCAATGCCGCTGTGCACCGTGCCGTGCTCGCGCGGCGGCACCTTGACCGCCGGCAGCTCCTGCACGTCGTTGGGCAAAATGATGCAGGTCACGGCGCGCCGGTCCCTGGCAATCTGCATGGCCCGGTCGATCAGGTGGCGCACCTGCTCGGGGGCGGTGGCCATCTGCACGAACTCGTGCGCCACATCCTTGAACAGCGACACCAGGTCGACCTCCTGCTGGTAGTCGCCGCCGAGCGCGCTGCGCTTTTGCTGGCCGACGATGGCGACCACCGGCTGGTGGTCGAGCTTGGCGTCGTACAGGCCGTTGAGCAGGTGAATCGCGCCCGGCCCCGAGGTCGCCAGGCACACGCCCACCTCGCCGGTGAACTTGGCATGGGCGCAGGCCATGAAGGCGGCAAGCTCCTCATGCCGGGCCTGCACGAACTCCATCTTGCCTTCAGCGCGGCCCAGCGCGCCCAGGATGCCGTTGATACCGTCGCCCGGATAGCCGTACAGGCGCCTGACACCCCACTGGTTCAGGCGGTCGATCAGGAAGTCGGCAACAGTGGTGGCCATGCAGGTTTCCAGTCAGGAAGTGGGTTAGCTCATGATTTTGCAAACCTGCCTTTGCTGGGCCGTGTAGGCAGTCTGCGCAAGCGCTTGTGCGGCATGCCTGCATAGGCGCCGGCACCGCCCCTGAGCGCCGGCAGCCTGTTTCAGCGGCGGCCGACCGTTGCTGCGCAGCCGCCCGGCACGGCGGAAATTGCCCCACCCCGCCTCTGGGAACGGTCCTACGCGGCTAGGCCTATGCCCCCGGATAAGGTGATTTTTCAGGCGCCGGCTGGCTGCAGGCCAGCCATTGGCTTGACCGGCCATGCGTCACGCACGCCTGCAGCCGCCCTGCGCGCAACCAAGCCAGCGGGACGCATGCCTGAAGATTTTCCGCCCCTTTTAAAGCCACGCGCAAGCAACCTACCCAGGAGAATTCGCCATGAGCCAGCCAGAGCAGCAGCAGCGCCCGCCGGGCACCGAAAAAGAACTGACACCGCAAGCCGACCACGGCGAGCAAAGCTACCGGGGCAGCGGCAAGCTCACCGGCCGGGCCGCCGTCATCACCGGCGGCGACAGCGGCATTGGCCGGGCCGTCGCCATTGCCTTTGCCCGTGAAGGCGCCGACGTGCTGGTGAGCTACCTGAACGAGCATGAGGACGCCGAGGAAACCCGGCGCTGGGTCGAGCAGGCCGGCCGCCGATGCGTGCTGGTGCCGGGCGATATTGCGCAGCCGGCGCACTGCCGCGCCATCATTGCCCAGGCGGTGGACACGTTCGGACGGCTCGACATCCTGGTGAACAACGCCGCCTTCCAGATGTCGCGCCAGTCCATTGAGGAGATTCCGGACGAGGAATGGGACTTCACCTTCCAGACCAACATCACGGCCATGTTTCACCTGTGCAAGGCGGCGGTGCCGCACATGAAAGCCGGCGCGTCGATCCTGAACACCACCTCGATCAACTCGGACATGCCCAAACCGACGCTGCTGCCGTATGCGGCGACCAAGGCGGCGATTGCCAACTTCTCGGCGGGCCTGGCGCAGATGCTGGCTGAGCGGGGAATCCGGGTGAATTCGGTGGCACCGGGACCGATCTGGACGCCGCTGATACCGGCCACCATGCCGCCCGAGCAGGTGAAGTCCTTCGGCGAGCAGGTGCCGATGCAGCGGCCCGGGCAGCCGAAGGAAGTGGCGGCGGTGTTTGCCTTTTTGGCGTCGGATGAGGCGAGCTATGTGAGCGGTGCGCGCTATGCGGTGACGGGTGGCCAGCCGATTCTTTGACCCTGCGCGGCGGGCTTGGCGGGCTTGCAGGCGGGGCCTTGGGATGTGATGGCGCGGACTGCTGAATTGGGTTTTTGCTATTTTTATGATAGCTGATTGCGTAATTGCTGCTTGTGCTTTTGGTATTTTTAGGTTTTATTTGCTTGACTTGGTGGTTGGTCGTGGCTTTGGTTTTCTCTGCTTTGGACTGCTGGCCGGGGGTTGCCCGGCGGCAACTCACTTGTCTT
>JAQGNK010000519.1 GCA_028291905.1 Polaromonas sp. | reverse complement strand
GAGGCGCTCAGCCATGTGGCCGGCTACTGCACCATCAACGATGTCAGCGAGCGCGAGTACCAGATCGAGCGCGGCGGCACCTGGGACAAGGGCAAGGGCTGCGACACCTTCGGCCCGCTCGGCCCCTGGCTGGTCACGCGCGACGAGGTGCCCGATCCGCAGCAGCTCTCGATGTGGCTGGACGTGAACGGCCAGCGGCGCCAGACCGGCAACACCCGCACCATGGTCTTCAGCGTGGCAAAAATCGTCAGCTATGTCAGCGAGTTCATGACGCTGGAGCCGGGCGATGTCATCACCACCGGCACGCCGCCCGGTGTCGGCCTGGGCATGAAGCCGCCGGTTTACCTCAAGGCCGGCGACGAGGTCACGCTGGGCATCGAAGGCCTGGGCGAGCAGCGCCAGCGCATCATCGCCTTCGAGCGCTGAGGCGTCACGAGCCTGGCCTACTAGTGTCGCGTCACGCGGAAACTGCCGGGTCTTGCTGGCCCTCGCCGCGCATTGCCGCGTTGCAGCCCTTGTCAAGGCTTCAGCCTTGACAAGGGCTGCGCCTTGCGCTGCACGCCGATGGCTACGTGATCCCACGACACTTTCCGCGTGACGCGACACTAGTGCTGCGGGCCAGTCGCTTTTGCTATCGAAAAAATAGCTGCTGGCGCAAGCGCTGCCTGCGCTACAACCCTATTTGATGCATGAAAGCAAAACGGTGCGGCGTTTCCCCCTGTGTTTCTCCCTCCCCGCTGGGGAGGGAGAAACACAGGGGAAAGCGGGGAATTGCAATATTAAGCAAACAATGGCTGCAGCGCAGGCAAAGCTTGCGCCAGCAGCTATTAATTCAATAGCTGGCGGACTGCCCGGGCCTGACGCTTGCAAGTCAGGATGACTTCGCTCTGCAGGCCGCCGGCGCAGCGCCAGCTTGAGCCTGCTCAGGCTTTTGCAGTTCAGCGCGCAGCCGCTCTGGCCGGCTGCCGGCCTTGAGGCGCGGTGGCGCCACCCGACCGCAGGGTTTACCCCCGGCCGGGTTAGACCCCGGCCACTATTTTCAAAGCACAAAACCGCCTCGCGGATGATGAATCTGGGTAAACTGATGCAAAATAGAACGATCGTTCTTTTATTGCCTCATCCACATGCTCATCAGCCAACTCTCTGCCAAAACCGCTCGCGCCTCGTCCGCGCAAGGGCCGGCTGTGCCTAAAGGCCAGCAAAAAGGCCAGCAGACCAAGGCCGCCATCGTCGATGCGGCCCTCGGCCTGGCCACGCAGATCGGCCTGGAGGGCCTGAGCATCGGCGCGCTGGCCGAGGTCATGCACATGAGCAAGTCGGGCGTGTTTGCCCATTTCGGCTCGCGCGAGGAACTGCAGATTTCCGTGGTGCGCGAATACCATGCGCGCTTCGAGGAAGAGGTGTTTTATCCGGTGCTGTCGCAGCCGCGCGGGCTGCCGCGCCTGCAGGCGATGTTCCACAACTGGATGCACCGCACCTCGGTCGAGCTTGATTCGGGCTGCATCTACATCAGCGGCGCGGTCGAGTTCGACGACCGGCCCGGCCCGGTGCGCGATGCGCTGGCCGAGTCGGTGCGGACCTGGCTGGCCGCCATGACCCGCGCCGTGATGCAGGCCAAGGAAGCCGGCCACCTGCACCAAGAGGCCGACGAGCACCAGATGGCCTTCGAGATCCACGGCCTCATCCTGGCGCTGCACTACGAGGCCCGCTTTCTGCAGACGCCCGGCTCGATAGCCCGCGCCAACACCGGTTTTGCCAACATCCTGGCGCGCTACGGCAACCCTGGGGCGCTGGCGCCCGCCGCTTCGGGCGCCACCTCTGCCACCTCTTTTCTATCCGAGGCGAACCCGGCCGCGCCGGACTCGCCTCCATCCTCCCCATCTGTTTAACGCCAAACCAACGCCAAAGGATCACCATGCCCCAGTACAACCCGCCCCTGCGCGACATGCAATTCGTGCTGCATGAGGTGCTCAAGGTCACCGACGAGCTGAAGGTGTTGCCGCCGCATGCCGACATCGACGCCGACACCATCAACGCCGTGCTGGAAGAGGGCGGCAAGTTCGCCACCGATGTCACCTTTCCGCTCAACATCAGCGGCGACGAGGAAGGCTGCACCCTGGACCGCGCCACCCATGAAGTGACGCCGCCCAAGGGCTTCAAGGAAGCCTATGCCAAGTATGTCGAAGGCGGCTGGGCCGCGCTCTCCTGCGACCCGGAATACGGCGGCCAGGGCCTGCCGTTCGTCGTCAACCAGTGTTTCTACGAGATGCTGAACTCGGCCAACCAGGCCTGGACCATGTACCCCGGCCTGTCGCACGGCGCCTACGAGGCGCTGCATGCCCACGGCACCGATGCGCAGAAAAAACTGTATCTGCCCAAGCTGGTCAGCGGCGAATGGACCGGCACCATGTGCCTGACCGAGCCGCATTGCGGCACCGACCTCGGGATGCTGCGCACCAAGGCCGAGCCGCAGGCCGACGGCACCTACAAGCTGACCGGCAACAAGATTTTCATCAGCGCCGGCGAGCACGACATGACCAGCAACATCCTGCACCTGGTGCTGGCACGCCTGCCGGATGCGCCGCAGGGCAGCAAGGGCATCAGCCTGTTCCTGGTGCCCAAGTTCAACGTCGATGACAGCGGCGCCATCGGCTCGCGCAACCCGATCTACTGCGGC
>JAQGNK010000321.1 GCA_028291905.1 Polaromonas sp. | reverse complement strand
GACATCCAGCTCGAACTCAGCGGCCCCAGCCAGGACGTGGCCGTGATCCGCCTGGCGCGCCCGGCCAAGCGCAACGCGCTGAGCGACGCGCTGGTGCTGGCCCTGCGCGAGGTGTTCGACACCTTGCCCGCCAGCGTGCGCGCGGCCGTGCTGACTGGCGAAGGCGAGCACTTTTGCGCCGGCCTGGATTTGAGTGAATTGAAGGAGCGCGACGCCGGCCAGGGCCTGCACCACTCGCGCCTGTGGCACGCCGCGCTGCAGCAGGTGCAGTTCGGCCCGGTGCCCGTCATTGCCGCGCTGCACGGCGCGGTGGTCGGCGGCGGGCTCGAACTCGCCAGCGCCTGCCACATCCGGGTCGCCGACGAGACCGCCTTTTACGCGCTGCCCGAGGGCAGCCGGGGCATTTTTGTCGGCGGCGGCGGCTCGGTGCGCATCCCCCGGCTGATCGGGGTGGCGCGCATGACCGACATGATGCTCACCGGGCGGGTGTACGACGCGGCAGGCGGCGAGCGCATCGGCCTGGCGCAGTACCTGGTGCCCGCGGGCCAGGCGCTGGACAAGGCGCTGGAGCTGGCCCGGCGGGTGGCGCAGAACGCGCCGCTGACGAACTACGCCTTGATGCACGCGCTGCCGCGCATTGCCGAGCAGCCGGCCGACCAGGGTTTGTTCACCGAGGCGCTGATGGCCGCCATTGCCCAGAGCGCGCCCGAGGCCAAGCAGCGCGTGCAGGCCTTCCTCGACGGCAAGGCCGCCAAGGTCAGCAAAGACTGACCAGTTTTTTGGCCTTTTGACCTTTCACCCGGCAAAGAGATCAACACTATGCAAGAGACAACGGCTGCCCCCCGCTACCGGGCTCTGGATTTCCCCGTCAAGCGCGTCGTGCTGCACCAGGGCGCGCCCGGCGTGCAGTATCTGCATTCCGATGTGCCGCTGGACGACTACCCGCCGCGCATGACCGACCGGCTGCTGCACTGGGCGCAGACCGCGCCCGGGCGCAGCTTCATGGCGCAGCGCGAGCGGCTGGCAGGCGGCGGCACCGGCGACTGGCGCCACATCAGCTATGCCCAGGCGCTGGCGCATGCGCGCAGCATCGGCCAGGCGCTTCTCGACCGGGGACTGAACGCCGAGCGGCCGGTGGTGATCCTCAGCGAAAACGACCTGGACCACGCCATGCTGGCGCTGGGCTGCCTGTATGCAGGCGTGCCCTTCTGCCCGGTGTCGCCGGCTTATTCCATCGTCAGCCAGGACTTTGAGAAACTGCGTCATGTGCTGCAGACACTGACGCCGGGCCTGGTCTTTGCCCGCGACGCGAAACGCTACGCCAAAGCCATCGCCGCCACCGTGCAGGCCGGCACCGAAGTGGTCTATGCCGAGGCGGCCGACGATGCCACGGGACTGACCGCCTTCACCCCATTTTCTGATCTGCTGGCCACGCCCGCCACGCCGGCGGTGGATGCGGCGATGCAGGCCACCGGACCCGACACCATCACCAAGTTCCTGTTCACCTCGGGCTCGACCAAGCTGCCCAAGGCGGTGATCAACACCCACCGCATGTGGTGCGCCAACCAGCAGCAGGTGCTGCAGGCCATGCCCGGCATCGAGGGCGAACCGCCGGTGCTGGTGGACTGGCTCCCTTGGAACCACACCTTCGGCGGCAACAAGAACGTGGGCATGACGCTCTACAACGGTGGCACGCTCTACATCGACGACGGCAAGCCCACGCCGGCCGGCATTGCCGAAACCCTGCGCAACCTGCGCGAGATCGCGCCGACCCTGTACTTCAACGTGCCCACCGGCTTCGAGTACATCGCCCAGGCGATGCAGGAGGACAAGGTGCTGCGCAGCATGCTGCTGTCCAAAGTACGCATGTTCTTTTATGCCGGCGCGGCGCTGTCGCAGTCCATCTGGGACAGCCTGCACCGCACGCAGGAGGCGCATTGCGGCGAGCGCATCGTCATGGGCACCGGCCTGGGCATGACCGAGTCCGCCCCGTTCGCGCTGTTCATCACCGGCCCCGAAGTGCAGACCGGCGATCTGGGCGTGCCCGCGCCCGGCCTGGAGCTCAAGCTGGTGGAGGTCGATGGCAAAACAGAAGGCCGCTACCGGGGCCCTAACGTCACGCCGGGCTACTGGCGCGCGCCAGACGCCACGGCCGAGGCCTTCGATGAGGAAGGTTTTTTCTGCACCGGCGACGCCCTGCAATGGATAGCTGCGGACAACATCCACAAGGGTCTGCGTTTCGACGGCCGCATCGCCGAGGACTTCAAGCTGGCCACCGGCACCTTCGTCAACGTGGGGCCGCTGCGCGCCAAAATCATCCACGCCGGCGCGCCCTATGTGCAGGACGCGGTGCTGACTGGCATCAACCTGAAGGAAGTCGGCGCGCTGATCTTCGGCACCAGCGCGTGCCGCACGCTGAGCGGCCTGGGCGAGGCCGCCAGCCTGCAGGAGGTGATGCACAGCGCGCCGGTGCAGGCCAGATTCCAGCAGGTCATCAACGAGTTGGCGGCGAACGCCACCGGCAGCGCCAACCGCATCGCCCGCGCGGTGCTGATGACCGAGCCGCCGTCCATCGACAGGGGCGAGATCACCGACAAGGGCTCCATCAACCAGCGCGCCGTGCTCAAGCACCGGGCCGCGCTGGCCGAAGCCCTGCACTCGGACGCGCTGCCGTTCACGCTCAAGCCCAACTGAGTTCACCGAGGCGCCACAGCATGCAGCGCCACGGACCAGCCAGTTTCGACACAAACCACCGCCCCGATTCACACCACCACTAGGAGACAAGCAATGAAGAAATCAAATAACCGCACCTGGGCCATGGCCCTGATGGGCGCCAGCGCCATCGCGGCCCATGCGCAGACGGCGGCGCCGGCGCCCAGCGTCAACCTCTACGGCCTGGTGGACGCGGGCGTGGAGGTGGTCAGCGATGTCAACGGACGCGGCAACCTCACGCGCATGCCGAGCAACACCGGGACGCTGCCGTCGCGGCTGGGCATGCGCGGCAGCGAAGACCTGGGCGGCGGGCTGCGCGGGGTGTTCACGCTGGAGATGGGCTTTGCGCCCGACCAGGGCAGCAGCGGGCAGGGGGGGCGGCTGTTCGGACGGCAGTCCTACGTCGGGCTGGCCGGGCCGTGGGGCAGCGTCACGGCGGGACGCCAGTACTCGATGCTGTTCTGGTCGGTGCTCGACGCCGATGTGATGGGGCCGGCGGTCTATGCGATGGGCTCGCTCGACCCCTACATTCCCAACGCCCGCGCCGACAACGCGCTGGCCTACCGGGGCACCTTCGGCGGCTGGAATGTGGGCGCGCAGTACAGCTTCGGCCGCGACACGGTCAACGCCGGGCCGAGCCCGGTCGGTACCAACTGCCCCGGAGAAAGCGGCGCCGACAGCAAGGCCTGCCGGCAGTGGTCGGGCATCGTCAAGTACGACACCGCCACCTGGGGCGCGGCCCTGGCCTACGACCGCCAGAACGGCCGCACCACTACCGGCCCCACCGACCTGGTCTTTGGCAACCTCAACACCAGCGACAAATCCGACAGCCGCCTGGGCCTGAATGGTTACGTGAAGCTGGGCAGCGTGAAGGTCGGCGGCGGCGTCCTGCGGCGCGACAACGACGGCGACGCGGTCAAGCCGCGCAGCGACCTGTGGTACCTGGGCGCGTCCTACCCGATCACGCCCGCGCTGACCCTGGACGGGCAGTGGCTGACGCTGCGCTACAAGAACGCGAATGACAACGACGCCACGCTGCTGGCGGCGCGGCTCGCCTACAGCCTGTCCAAGCGCACCGCCCTCTACGCGCAGATCGGCCATATCCGCAACGACCGCCTGTCGGCGGTATCGGTCAGCGGCGGTGCGGCGGGCAGCAACCCGGCGGCCGGCGCGTCGCAAACCGGGATGAATGTCGGCATTCGCCACACCTTCTGATCCGGCATTGCCTGAAAAGCGCATCAAAAAGGCTTTTTGCGCTTATTCCTGCTGCACAAGCAGCTATCAATCAAGGAGCACGAAAATGAACCATCGCCGCCACTTCATCCAGACGCTCGGCAGCGCCGCCGCGCTGGCAGCCCTGTCGCCCCTGGCCGTACGCGCCCAGGGCCTGGAGCAGGTCAAGATTCTTTATGGCTTTCCGCCCGGCAGCGCCGGCGACAGCGTGGCCCGCCGCGTGGGCGAAAAACTGGCCGGCTCGGGCTACACCAGGAATGCCGCGGTCGTCGAGAACAAGCCCGGCGCGGGCGGGCGCATCGCCCTGGAAACGCTCAAATCCGCCCCGGCCGACGGCTCGGTTCTGGCGCTGGCGCCGGTGTCGGCGCTGTCGGTCTATCCGCACATCTACAGCAGGCTGAGCTACGCGCCAACGGATTTCGCCCAGGTGTCCATCGGCGCGATCATGCACCACGGCCTGGCTGTCGGCCCGATGGTGCCGGCGCAGGTCAAGACGCTCAAGGACTTCCTGGCCTGGGCCAAGGCCAATCCCGGCCAGGCCAGCTACGGCTCGCCAGGCGCCGGCTCCATGCCGCACCTGCTGGGCGCGCTGCTCGGCCTGCGCTCGGGGGTTGAGCTCAAGCATGTGCCTTACCGGGGCACGGTGCCCGGCATCACCGACCTGGTGGGCGGCCAGATTGCCTCGACCATGAACCCGAGCGGCGACTACCTCAGCTACGCCAAGGCCGGCAAGCTGCGCATCCTGGCAACTTCCGGGCCGCAGCGCTCGCCGTATTCGCCGGATGTGCCGACCTTCGCGGAGCAGGGCTTCGGCGACCTGACGGTCGAGGAGTGGTTCGGCTTTTATGCGCCGGCCAAAACGCCTGCAGCGGTGATTGCGAGCGCCTCGGCGGCCATCAACCAGGCGCTGAAAGAGAAGGTGGTGCTCGACAGTCTGGCCATGGTCGGCCTGATCGCTCACGGCACCACGCCCGAAGAAATGGCGAAATCGCAAAAGGCCGAGTTTGAACGCTGGGGGCCGCTGGTCAAGCAGACAGGCTTCACCGCAGAGTCCTGATTTCAAGCAAAAAGACCATCATGCGCAGTTTCTGCCTGCGCAGCATGCTATTTATTTCGTAGCAAATATGTATGGACTGCCTGCCCGACCTCACCGGAACTGGCTTTCTGTTAATGAGGCCGACCAGCCGCTGATCGAGCAGGTGGCGGGCGAAGCCTGCAAGTTTGTGGCCGAGGTCGTGGCGCTGCTTGCACGCATGAGCCACGAGGCTGGCTGCCGCTGAAAGGCGGGCGCGGCCACCACGCCGACGCGCTGGCAGGCGCCGATGTTGCGCCAGTGACTGCTGCCCGAGCTGGGCCTGCGCCTGGTCCGGCTGCAGAGGGCCGGCCGCAGTGCATTCCCTGAGAAAATTTTTTCAACCCCAAGAGGAGACAACCATGAAAAAGACTTTTCACCCCGCCTGGCGACCCGCCCTGGCAGTCCTGGGCGGCCTGTGTGCGCTCACGGCGTGCGGCGGCAGCGACAGCGATGGTCCGCAGACCGTGCCTCTGCCCCAGCTGAGCGCGGCCAGCCCCGGCACGCTGCTGTCGTGCACCGACCTGGCGGGCAAGATCAGCTTCGCCAACACCACCATCACGGCGGCCAACGCGGTTGCGGCGGGCACGCTGACGGTGGCGGGCACGCCGGTTCCGGCGCATTGCCAGCTCACCGGCAGCATGTACCCCCGCATCAGCCCCGTGGACGGCAACAGCTACGCCATCGGTTTTGAGATGCGCCTGCCCAACGCCTGGAACGGCCGCTTTTTCTACCAGGGCAATGGCTGCATCGACGGCAGCGTGGTCACCGCCACGGGCGGCGTCAACGGCGGGGGCGGCCTGACCAGTGCATTGAGCATGGGCTTCGCCGTCATCAGCTCCGACGCCGGCCATGCCGCGGCGCTTGGCCCGACGTTCGGCATCGACCCGCAGGCGCGTCTCGACTACGGCTACCAGGCCGTCGCCAAGCTCACCCCGATGGCCAAAAACGCCATCCAGACCGCCTACGGCAAAGCACCCGACCGGTCCTACTTCGGCGGCTGCTCGAACGGCGGGCGCCACGCCATGGTGGCCGCCGCCCGCTATGCCGACCAGTACGACGGCTTCCTGGTCGGCAACCCCGGCTTCAACCTGCCCAAGGCGGCTATCGCCAACATCGCCAGTGCCCAGATCTACGCCACGCTGGCCAGCACGCCGGGCGACCTGTCCACCGGCTTCACCCTGGCGGAGCGCGCGCTGGTGTCCAGTGCCGTGCTGGCCAAGTGCGACGCGCTCGACGGCGCGGCCGACGGCCTGGTGCAGGACACCGGCGCCTGCCAGGCCGCCTTCAGCCTGGAGCGCGACGTGCCCACCTGCGGCGGCGCGCGCAACGGCAGCTGTCTGTCGGCGGCCCAGAAGACCGGCATCGCCAAGATCCTGAGCGGCCCGACCACCAGCAACGGAAGCAAGATCTACGCGAGCTTTCCGTATGACGCCGGGCTGGCCGGCAGCGGCTACGGCTTCTGGGAGTTCACCGCGCCGCTGGCGCTCGACTCGGGCGGGGTGGGCCTGATCTGGCCCGCCCCGCCAGAGAACGCTGCCACCTTCAACGGCCCCGTGTTCGCGCTCACCGGCAACGTGGACACCATGCTGGCCCGGGTCAACGCCACCACGGCGCTGTACACCGAGAGCGCCATGTCGTTCATGACCCCGCCCAACCCCAGCAACCTGTCGGCCGTGAAGGGCCGGGGCGCCAAGATGATGCTGTACCACGGCACCAGCGACCCGATCTTCTCCAGCGATGACACCACCGCCTGGTACGACGCCCTGCGCAGCGCCAACGGCGGCGACGCCAGCAACTTCGCCCGCTTCTACCGCGTGCCCGGCATGAACCATTGCTCGGGCGGCCCCGCCACCGACCAGTTCGACATGCTGACGCCGCTGGTCAACTGGGTCGAGAAGAGCCAGACGCCCGATCGCGTGGTGGCCAGCGCACGCGGCCCGGGCAATGCTGGCGGCGTGAATGCCGACGTTCCCGCATCCTGGTCGGCCACGCGTACGCGGCCGCTGTGCCCTTATCCACAGGTGGCCCGCTACCAGGGATCGGGCGACATCGAGAACGCGGCGAATTTCAGCTGCCGCTGAAGAATTTACGCGGTGGATGGCGGCACAATGCCGCCATGCCGAATTCCAGCAAGTCTTCTTATTCCAGCACTGCCGTCAAAACAGTGGACGTCAGTTTTCTTAAAACCCTGGTGGGCTACAACGCCCGCCGGGCGTCCCTGGCAATTGTCGAGGTGTTCATGCGGCGCATGGCACCGTACGACTTGCGCATCGTTGACTTCTCGGTGCTGTCGCTGATCGGGCGCAACGCGGGCATCACCTCGCGCCAGCTCTGCATCACGCTGGGCATCCAGCAGCCCAATCTGGTGGCGATTGTCGGAGCGCTGGAAAAACGCGAACTGGTCGAGCGCCAGCCGCATCCCACAGACCGCCGTGCCACCGGTTTGCACTTGAGCACCAGTGGCGCGCTGCTGGTCCAGCAGGCCGAACACACCGCCACCTTGCTGGAGGAGGAGGCAGCTGCCCGGCTTTCCGCCGAAGAACGCCAGACCTTGATGCGGCTGCTTCAGAAGGTTTACGAGAAAAGGCTCGATGAGCCACATTCGGGCTCAGCGCCCGCACAGTCCCGTCCGGTCAAGCCCGCAGCACGTTCGCGTCTGCAAGACCATCCTGATGATCTGATGTCGGCTCTGACGCTGGTAGGAAAAAGCAAAAGCAAAAAATCAATGTAGATTTCGGACCTTGTTTTTAGGGCAGGGGGCTGCAAAGACTTGGCGGGTCAGTTGCTTTCCAATGATTCAGCAGCCCACTAAAAATAGTGAAGAGCACCACCAAATCCACAGCGAGCAAGACACTTCAAGCCTGTTCATGATCTGGAAAGCGCTGGATACGCCTGCCAGGCGGCTGCGTCCACTGGCGCACAAGCCGAACACGCTGGCAGTCCAGCAGGAGCGCAAGATGAACCCGCGCTGCTAAAGCGCATTCGTTTTAACTGGCAAACACATTTTTTGCATAAAACAAGCTGCTAGCGCAGGTCTAGCCTGCGCTAGCAGCTATTAATTCAGGACCATAAGGCTGCTGTTGACTTGAATGTCGTGATTGCAGGTCAGCGTGTTTTTTCGAAAAAATCAATCGTGCTCAACATGAGCGCAAAAGAAAGATGCGTGAAAAC
The DNA here is from genome assembly GCA_028291905.1 of Polaromonas sp. Taxonomy (GTDB): domain Bacteria; phylum Pseudomonadota; class Gammaproteobacteria; order Burkholderiales; family Burkholderiaceae_C; genus Polaromonas. The sequence goes on along the minus strand of JAQGNK010000321.1, from coordinate 93 downwards.
ACGCCTGCATTCATATGGGGCTGACCACGCCTTGGCCAGAAAAATGGCCGGCGGCATTTTCCAAAAAGCGGTCAAAGGAGGCTTGCGTCGCCT
>JAQGNK010000262.1 GCA_028291905.1 Polaromonas sp. | reverse complement strand
GTCGGCGCCGCCGAGCACGGCGGGAATGGCCTGGACCTGGATCGGGGTGGGTGTGTCGTAGCCCTGCTCAAGCACGGCCTTCAGGATGGCCGGGGCCAGGTTCAATTCTTCAAATGTCATTTTTGTTGCGCCGCTGGGCGCTTCTTGATCGGCCTGTTGGGCGCCCTTGGTTTGAAGGCAGCCCGCCAGTGATAGGCAGATGGGGTCAGGAAGTCGGGCTAGAGTATCGGCGGCTGCCTGGCAGAACCAGTGCCGCGATGTGCCCAAATGTTGAGGGCAACTGGAGCCCGGCAACCTCATGATTGTCGCACGGAACGATAATCAAGGGTATTCACGCTGGCATTGCGTTTTTTGATGCGATGGCATGGCGTGTGCTTCTAGTCCGCTGGAAACCTGCAGGCCGCCTGCAGCTGCGTTTCATGGCGTTGTTTTTTCTTTTTACCAAAGTGACCTGATGGCCCAGTACGTATTCACCATGAACAAGGTCGGCAAGATCGTGCCGCCCAAACGTCAGATTCTCAAGGACGTTTCCCTGAGCTTTTTCCCCGGCGCCAAGATCGGCGTGCTGGGCGTCAACGGCTCGGGCAAATCAACCCTGCTCAAGATCATGGCAGGCCTGGACAAGGAAATCGAAGGCGAAGCCACGCCGATGCCGGGCCTGAACATCGGCTACCTGCCGCAGGAACCCAAGCTCGACCCCGAGCACACGGTGCGCGAAAGCGTCGAGTCCCGCATGGGTGCGGTGTACGCTGCCAAGGCGCAGTTAGAGGCGGTGTATGTCGCCTACGGCGAGCCCGATGCCGATTTCGATGCGCTGGCCACTGAGCAGGCCCGGCTGGAGGCCATCATTGCCACCGCCGGCACCGACTCCGAGCACCAGCTTGAAATTGCCGCCGACGCGCTGCGCCTGCCGCCGTGGGACGCCAAGATCGGCCTGCTGTCGGGCGGCGAAAAGCGCCGCGTCGCCCTGTGCAGCATGCTGCTGTCCAAGCCCGACATGCTGCTGCTCGACGAGCCCACCAATCACCTGGATGCCGAGTCGGTGGACTGGCTGGAGCAGTTCCTGCAGCGCTACCCCGGCACCGTCGTCGCCATCACCCATGACCGCTATTTTCTGGACAACGCGGCCGAATGGATTCTGGAGCTGGACCGTGGCCACGGCATTCCCTGGAAGGGCAACTACAGCTCCTGGCTGAGTCAGAAGGGGGACCGCCTGGCACTGGAGCAAAAAGGCGAGGAAGCCCGTGCCAAGGCCTTGAAGAAGGAACTCGAATGGTCGCGCCAGAACCCCAAGGCACGCCAGGCCAAGAGCAAGTCGCGCCTCGCGCGCTTTGAGGAATTGTCCGATTTCGAATACCAGAAGCGCGTCGAGACCAACGAGATTTTCATTCCGGTGGCCGAGCGCCTGGGCAGCCAAGTGATCGAATTCCACAACGTCACCAAGTCATTTGGCGACCGGGTGCTGATCGACAACCTGAGCTTCACCATTCCGGCGGGCGCCATCGTCGGCATCATCGGCCCGAACGGCGCCGGAAAATCAACGCTGTTCAAGCTGATCGCCGGCAAGGAAAAGCCAGACAGCGGCGAGGTGGTGATCGGCTCGACCGTCCGCATGGCGTTCGTGGACCAGCACCGCGATGACCTGGCGAATGAAAAAACCGTCTGGGAAGACGTGTCGGGCGGCCTGGACATCCTGAATGTCGGCAAGTTCCAGATGCCCAGCCGCGCCTATTGCGGCCGCTTCAACTTCAACGGCGGCGACCAGCAAAAGCGCGTCGGCACGCTGTCGGGTGGTGAGCGTGGACGCCTGCACCTGGCCAAGACCCTGATCGCCGGCGGCAACGTGCTGATGCTCGATGAGCCGTCCAACGACCTGGACGTGGAAACCCTGCGCGCGCTGGAAGACGCGCTGCTGGAATTCGCCGGCTCGCTCATGGTCATCAGCCACGACCGCTGGTTCCTGGACCGCATCGCCACCCACATCCTGGCAGCCGAGGGCGACAGCCAGTGGACCTTCTTTGACGGCAACTACCAGGAGTACGAAGCCGACAAGAAAAAGCGCCTGGGCGAAGAAGGCGCCAAGCCCAAGCGCATGCGTTTCAAGAACTTGAAGTGATGGCCCCTACGCTCCCCACTTCGTGTGGTTCGCTGCCCCCCGAGGGGGCCGCTGCGCCTGCGGCCCGGCGAAGCCGGTTCCGCGGCCCCGGCTGGCCGGGCAATGGCACTTCCAAGCTTGTTGTGCATGCTGGGCTGCGGCCGCTGGCTGCTGAAGAGGCTGGATCATGACGGACGACGATGTGTTGAAGCAGACCCGCGACTGGCTTGAAAAAGCGGTGATCGGCCTGAACCTGTGCCCGTTCGCCAAGGCGGTTTACGTGAAGAATCAGGTGCGGCTGGTGGTGAGCCATGCGCGCCATGCCGACGACTTGCTCGAAGAGCTCGACAGCGAGCTGGAGTTGCTGGCCAGCACGCCGGCCGAGGAAATCGACACCACGCTGCTGATCCACCCGACGCTGTTTGATGATTTCCTGGATTTCAACGATTTCCTGGAAATTGCCGAAAGCGTGCTCGACGAGCATGGGCTTGAAGGCGTGGTGCAACTGGCCAGCTTTCACCCGAAATTCCAGTTCGAAGGTACCGAGCCCGACGACATCGGCAATTACACCAACCGCGCACCATTTGCTATGCTGCATTTGCTGCGCGAGGAAAGCATTGACCGGGCGGTGCAGGCTTTTCCCCAAGCCGAGGCCATTTTCGAGGAGAACATCAAGACGCTGGAAAAGCTGGGCCACGCGGGTTGGCAAGCCCTGGGCATGCGCTCTTAAATTCCTGGAGAACACAGCGGTCAAGATCAGATTCTCACCCCCGGCACCCTGCATGGTGCTGTTTAGATTTTTCGCCTGAAGGATGCATCCATCACCATGACGATTTCATCAAAAGTTAGCGGCGCGGCCTACCAGACCACGATTGACCATGCGTTCAAGCAGGCTCCCATGCTGATCGAGCGGTGGTGCATGAGGCTGGCCGATGCCATGCATGAACGGGCCAGGGTGACTTTTGACCCGGCAGAGCGCAATCAGATCCAGAGCGCCACCGTGGCGTTCAACAAGTACCGCCCCGACATTCAGCACGGTTTTGCGCAGCAGCTCAGGAAAGTCATTGACGCTGAGCTGGCAGCGTCCAGCATGGTAAAAAAACCTGTGCAGACCACCAGCGTGCTTTCCTCGGTCCGCTTTGACCAGCTTGAATTGATGAAGGATGTCGAGGTTCAGGACGCAGTGGAGCGTGAACGCCTGATCCATATCTTCAGACGGCTCTGCGAATCAGGGCAGGCGGTTTTTACTGCCCGGCTGAGCACGGCGCAGGGCTTCGCGGCCGTCAAGGCGGACAGCAACCCGATACGCCTGGAAAACATGACCCAGGCCCTGCTCAGGCAGCTGCGCTCGCTGCCAGTCCCCAGGGATGTCCGTGCCTTGTGGCTGGTTGACGGCGGGCAGATCATGGGCGAGGAATTGCAGCTGTTCTACCTGCTGCTCAGGGACTTCCTGGCCGACCAGGGCATTGCACCGGCGGGCTACAGGCTCAACGCGCCGGCCCAGGGCAAGCCCGGGGCGGCTTTGGCGCCCCAGCGCAGCGAAGCATTCCAGGCATTCCAAAAAAGTTTCGACCTGCTGAGCGGGGAGCGGGATGAGGAGGTTTCTGAGAACAAGGCGGTCGAGTCCAGCCGCAATCAGTTTCTCACCCTGGACCACCTGCACCATTTGCTCACGGGTGACTACGAGAGTTCAGCCCACGCGCCTTTTTCATTTGCTGACTACAGCGCGGACGATGTGCCGCATCACGAATTCGCGCACACCGTGCCTGCGGCGCTCGACGTTCTGACCGAGCTGGAAGAACAGGGGCTGGCGCCTGCCGATGTGATGGCAGCGCGGCATGCGCCGTCGGAGCCGGTGGCGCAGTTGCGGGCGCGTTTCAAGACGGCCGCCAAGACGCTGGGCCAGTCGGTGTCGATTGAAGTGGTCGGGTTGATGATCGAGAAAATCACCCATGATGAACGTCTGCTGCAGCCCGTCAGGCAGGTCATTGCCAGTGCCGAACCGGCTTTTTTGCGGCTGGCACTGACGGACTCGCGGTTTTTCAGCGACAAAAGCCATGCCGCCCGAAGGCTGCTCGACGTCATCACCAACACCAGCCTGGGCTACGCCAGCGAAGAGGCGGCCGGGTTTGCCGAATTCATGCAAGGCCTGCAGGAAGTGGCTGCCCTGCTCCAGGATGAAAACACCAGCGATGCCGAGCATTTTGCTGAAATATTGCAAAATTTCGAGCGCAGGCAGAACCGCAACACCCCCCTGAATCGCCAGATGCAGCGCCGTGCGGTGCAGGCGCTGCTGCAGGCGGAGCAGCGAAACATGATGGCGGTGAAGATTGCCGGCGAGATCAGGGCGCGCCCCGACTTTGTCGATGCCAGCCGCATCATCACGGCTTTCCTGACCGGTCCCTGGGCGCAGGTCATGGCCAGGGAGCGGCTGTTCGGCGAATCCAGCGACTCCGGCTCCGCCCGCACCCGCTACAGCCTGACGCTGGGCGACGTGCTCTGGAGCCTGGGGGCCTCGCCAACCTCAAGCCATCGCAAGCGGCTGGTCAAGATGATTCCGGGCATGCTCCAGTCCCTGCGGGACGGCCTGGTGTCGATTGCCTACCCGCTGGAGCAGACCGAGGCATTCTTCGATGAACTCATGGCTGTCCACCAGGCTGCGCTGAAAGCCACGCAAGATACGCCGGAGCCCGAAACCCGCCATGCGCTTGAGAAAATGTTCGTGGCCCATGACGAGCCGGAAGAGTCGCAGCTGTGGCTGGCGCCCAGCGAGGTTCAGCATTCCGGCTTCATGGAGGATTGGGACGATTCGCCGAGCATCGGCGCAGGTTCGAATTCGCTTGAACCGCAGAAGGACAGTCAGCCTGCAGCGGCTGAATCGGCGGCGGACATGGACATCGAGCTCAATCTGGGCGACTGGATCGACCTGCTGGTGGACATGCAATGGAAGCGCGCGCAGCTGACCTGGGTCAGTCCGCACAACACATTGTTCATGTTCACCAGCGAAGGCGGGCGCAAGCATTCGATGACCTCGCGGGTTCTGGGCCATCTGCTGGGCATGGGGCTGGTCAAGGTCATCAGCCAGCAAGGCGTGGTCGATGGCGCGCTGGACAGCGTTGCCTTCACGGCCATGCGCAACAGCGTCAAGGACCCGGGCATTTTGTAATCGTCCGCATGGCCCCGGCAGCTCAGGCCCTGGCCGGCGTGTCCAGCCAGCGGCTGGCCAGCTGCACCCAGTAGGTCGCGCCCAGCGGAATCAGGTCGTCGTTGAAGTCGTAGCTCGGGTTGTGCAGGGTGCAGGGCCCGCCGCCATGGCCGATGTCGCGGTGGTCGCCTTCGCCGTTGGCGATAAAACAGTAGGCACCCGGCTTGGCCTGCAGCATGTATGAAAAATCTTCGGCCCCCATGGTGGGCTCCTGCGCCACCACCTGGCCGGCGCCCACGATGCCCTCCATCACCTGCCGCGCGAAGTCGGCCTCTGGCGCCGAGTTGATGGTCGGCGGGTAGTTGCGGGCGAACTCGAATTCGCAACTGGCGTCAAAGGCCGCGCAGGTGTGCTCGGCGACTGTTTTCATGCGCTGCTCGATCAGGTCCAGCACTTCGGTACTGAAGGTGCGCACCGTGCCCTGCAGCTCGCAGAAGTCGGGCACCACGTTGGTCGCTTCGCCGGCGTTGATCATGGTGACCGAGATCACGCCGGCATCCATCGGCTTCTTGTTGCGGCTGATGATGCTCTGGAAGGCCAGCACCATCTGGCAGGCCACCGGCACCGGGTCGATGCCGTTGTGCGGCATGGCCGCGTGGCTGCCCTTGCCGCGAACCACGATCTTGAATTCGTTGCTCGACGCCATCACCGGCCCGGCGCTGACCGCAAACGTGCCGACCTGGCCGCCCGGCCAGTTGTGCATGCCGAAGACCGCTTCCATCGGGAATTTGTCGAACAGGCCGTCCTTGATCATCTCGCGGGCGCCGCCGCCGCCTTCCTCGGCCGGCTGGAAGATCAGGTAGACGGTGCCGTAGAAGTCGCGGTTGTTTGCCAGGTGCTGCGCGGCCGCCAGCAGCATGGCGGTGTGGCCGTCATGGCCGCAGGCGTGCATCTTGCCGGCGTGCTGGCTGGTGTGGGCGAAGGTGTTTGATTCCTGCATTGGCAGCGCGTCCATGTCGGCCCGCAGGCCTACGCCGCGTCCAGAGGCGCCGCCGTCGCGCCCATGCACGATGCCGAACACGCCGGTCGTGCCCATGCCCCGGTGGACCGGAATGCCCCACTCGGCCAGCTTGCCGGCCACCACGTCGGCGGTGCGCACTTCCTGGAAGCACAGTTCGGGATGGGCATGGATATCGCGGCGAAGCGCTGCGATGGCAGCGGCCTGGGTGACGAGCGAGTCAATGATCTTCATTACGGGCACCTTTTGAAAGCAGTTTGGACATCAAGCTGGCATGCCTTGATTACATACCAGCTTCAATCGGCCTTCGCGCAGCAGGGAGTCTGGTCATGAATACTGGCGCCCACCGGATTGGTCCGCTCATTCCGCTAGGCCTGGTCGAACTTCTCAGTGCCAAGCAGTGGCGCGACCTGCATGAAAATTCATAAAAAAAGTGCCTGCAGCGTAATCAAAGCTTGTGCAACCTGCTATTGAAAAAATAGCGGCCTTGAATTTCTGCCCACAACCGCCTACTGGATCATGCCGAGGAACTGCTTGAGTTCAGGCGTTTGTGGATTGGAAAACACCTCGTCGGGCGGGCCGATTTCATGCACCCGGCCCTGGTGCATGAAGACCACCCGGTCGCACACCTTGCGGGCAAAGCTCATCTCGTGGGTGACCATGAGCAGCGTCATGCCCTCGCTGGTCAGGCTTTCCACCACCTGCAGCACCTCGCCCACCAGCTCCGGGTCGAGCGCCGAGGTGATCTCGTCGCACAGCAGCACCGACGGCTGCATCGCCAGCGCCCGCGCAATCGCCACCCGCTGCTGCTGCCCGCCCGAGAGCTGGTCGGGCCAGGCTTCGAATTTCTCGGCCAGGCCGACGCGCTTGAGCAAAGCCCGCGCATGTTCCTCAGCCGGCGCGCCGGCGGCTTTCTTGACCAGCGTGGGCGCCAGCATGATGTTCTTGCCCACCGTGAGGTGAGGGAACAGGTTGAAGTTCTGGAAGATCATGCCCACGCGCTGGCGCAGCTCGCGCATCACCTGGGCGTTGTCGTGCAGCAGGTGTTTGCCATCGACCCGCAGCGTGCCGCTCTGAAAGACTTCCAGCCCGTTGATGCAGCGCAGCAGCGTGCTCTTGCCCG
>JAQGNK010000222.1 GCA_028291905.1 Polaromonas sp. | reverse complement strand
TCAAACAGGCCTCTGGCGCATGCACAGTCTGCGCTGACAGCTATGAATTCAGGAGCATGAGGCTGCCGGCCGCCTGGCATGCCACGAGGGCAGGCCAGGGTGAATCCGCTCTGTTGTCTGGGGCCGCCAGCGCATCCAATGAAATAGCTGCCTGGCGCAGATATCGCCTGCGCAGGCAGCTATGAAAACCATAGTGCCGGCAGACAAACCGCAGCAGCGTTACTGCAGCAGCGGCGTGTCGGGCAGTTCGTTGGAATGGCTGGCGCTGCCGTCGGCATGGGCAAAATGCGCCATCAGCACCGCCGAGGTTTCCTCCAGCGCCTGCGTCAGCCCGTCTTCATAGCGCTTGTCGTGAAACGCGCTGGCCATGCGGGCCACCATGGCCTGCCACTGCGCCGCGTCCACATAGCGCGCCAAGCCCCGGTCAGCGACGATTTCAATCGCATGCTCGGCCAGCAGCAGATAGATCAGAACGCCATTGTTGTGCTCGGTGTCCCAGACCCGCAGCTTGCCGAACATCATCACGGCCCGCTGGCGGATCAGGCTGGCCAGCGTGTTTTGCTGGCCGCCCAGCCGCCACAGGTAGCTGCCAGGCAGCGACGCTTCGACGCAGATGCGGATCTGCCCGCTGTGCCGCCGCTCGCTGGCGGCCACCCGCTCGGCCAGGCGCTGGAGCATGTCGGGCGGAATCGCCCGCTCGGCGTCGGACACATCGAGCCACAGGTGCTTGAGCAACAGCATGAGCTTGTTTCTCATGGCCTACCAGCTCCCGGACGCGCCGCCGCCGCCGAAGTTTCCGCCGCCGCCGCTGCTGAAGCCGCCGCCGCCCCGGCTGCCGCCACCGCCAAATCCGCCGCCTAAGCCACCTCCGAAACCGCCCCCCAAGCCACCGCCGCCGAAACCGCCTCCGCCCCAGCCCGACGAGCGGCCGGTGGCAAGGCCGCCCAGGCCGGAAACCAGCGCAAACACCGTGCCGGCCAGCATGGCAAGCACGCCGATGACGAGGCTGCTGGTGAACAGCCAGGCCAGCACCCCGACCGCGCCGCCGGTCGCCAGCGACCCGACCTTGCGTCCCAGCACGCTTGACAGCACCCGGCCGCCAATCGGCACCGCGAAGAACAAAAACACCGCCAGCGTGGTCCAGTCAAAGCCGCCGCTGCCGCCGCGCTGGCGGGCGTTGCCCTGCTGCGGCGCCGGCAGCTTTTCGCCGGTGATCAGCGCCATGATCTGGTCGGTGCCGGCGTCCAGCCCGCCGGCGAAGTCTCCCTGCCTGAAGCGCGGCGTGATCGCGGTTTCAATGATCCGGCTGGCCGCCAGGTCAGGAATCGCGCCTTCGAGCGCCTTGGTCGTTTCAATCCGTACCGTGCGGTCGTTCTTGGCCACCACCAGCAGCAGGCCGTCGCCGATGCTCTGGCGGCCGATTTTCCAGCTGTCGCCGATGCGCTGGGCATAGGCGGCAATGTCCTCGGGCTGGGTGGTGAGCACCATCAGGACCACCACCTGCGCGCCGCGCGACTGCTCGAAAGCGGTCAGCTTGGCCTCCAGCGCGGCCTGCTGCGCGGCGGTCAGGGTGCCGGTGCTGTCCATGACATGGGCCGTCAGGGCAGGCACCGGCTGCACGGCCTGCGCCCAGGCGGCCAGCCCTGCCAATGGCAGCCAGAGCGCCAGCAGCAGCGCCGCCAGCTGCCGGCTGGCCCGCTGCACCAGCAGTCCGGGCAGCAGGCGCCATGCAGAAGTGGAGGTCATCGGCAAGCTGGTGCTTATTTCTTGTTGAAATCAACCACCGGCGGGGTGGAAATCTGCGCCTCGTTGGCCACGGTGAAGCTGGGCTTGACCTTGTAGCCGAACATCATGGCCGTCAGGTTGTTGGGAAAGCTGCGCGCCAGCACGTTGTACTCCTGCACCGTCTGGATGTAGCGGTTGCGCGCCACGGTGATGCGGTTTTCGGTGCCTTCGAGCTGCACCCGCAGGTCGCGGAAACCCTGGTTGGCCTTCAGGTCGGGGTAGCGTTCGCTGACCACCATCAGGCGGCTCAGGGCGCTGCCCAGCTCGCCCTGCGCGGCCTGAAATTTGCTGAAGGCGGCCGGATCGTTCAGGGTTTCGGGCGTAACCTGGATCGAGGTGGCCTTGGCGCGGGCTTCAATCACCTTGGTCAGCGTGTCCTGCTCGAAAGCGGCTTCGCCCTTGACCGTGGCAACGATGTTGGGCACCAGGTCGGCGCGCCGCTGGTACTGGTTCAGCACTTCGGACCAGGCCGACTTGGTTTGCTCGTCCAGGGTCTGGAACTGGTTGTAGCCGCAGCCCGACAGCAGCAGTGCAAAGAGGGCGGCGAAAGATAAACTAAGCAAGCGGGATGTCATGTAAAAAGCCTCCAGAATTCAGGCCGTAACACTAACATAGTCGCCTCTCCATCCTGAACCGGATAGAGATATGCACAACACGGAATAAATTCATGCATTGCCCTTGGGGCTGAGGCCGAATCGCCTATGCAAAAAAACAAACCACCTTTTTCAGGCCCCGCCAGTGCCGACGAGACCGAAGCGGCGTTCTACAGCGCGCTGCAAAACGGCGATATTGAAAAGCTCATGGCCTGCTGGAGCGACGAGGACGAGATCGTCTGCGTCCATCCCGGCGGCACTCGGCTGATCGGACCCGCCAGCATCAGGAGCGCCTTTGAAGCCCTGTTTGCCAATGGCATCGTGCGGGCGCAGCCGCTCAAGGTGCGCAGGCTGCAATCCTTGAGCGCCAGCGTCCACAGCGTGCTCGAACGCGTTGAAGTGCTGACCGGCGAAGGCCTGGTGCACGCCTATGTGGTGGTGACCAACGTGTACTTCCTGACGGTGCAGGGCTGGCGGCTGGTGGCCCACCATGCCGGCCCCGGCACCTTGCAGGAGTTGCCGGAAGTGTCGGAAGCGCCGTTTGTCCTTCACTGACAGATGCCAAACGCCATGAACTACCAGGCGCCCTGGTGGCTGTTGGGCGGCAATGCGCAGACCATCTGGGCCGCCCTGCGGGCTCGCCGCTTCCATGGCGACGCGCCTGTGTTCCGGCGCGAGCGCTGGACCACGCCCGACCACGATTTTGTCGATGTGGACTGGTTAACTTATGCCCCCACGCTCCCCACTGCGTGTGGTTCGCTGCCCCCCGAAGGGGCCACCCCGCCTGCGGCCTGGCAAAGCCAGTTCCGCGACGGGAGCTTGCACGGAGACAGCACGCCCACGCTCGCCGCTGAGCGTGGCTTACTGCAGGGTATTGGCTCCGCGCTTCCCAATGGGGCTGGTGTGCCTGCCGCCCGGCAAAACCGACTTTGCGGCCCTGGTTTGGAGAGTGCTGGTGCGCATGCTTCGGTGCGCCCTGAAATGGCATCGGGACAGCCGCTGCTGGTGCTGTTTCACGGCTTGGAAGGCTCGTCCGCCAGCCATTACGCCCAGGCCTTCGCGGACGTGGCCAGCCGTCGGGGCTGGGCCTGCGCCGTGCCGCATTTTCGCGGCTGCTCGGGCGAGATGAATCTGGCGCCGCGCGCCTACCACTCGGGCGATTTTCTGGAGATCGACTGGTTGCTCAGGCGCTTTGCCAGCCTTCACCCCGGGCCGGTCATGGCCGTGGGGGTGTCGCTGGGCGGCAATGCCCTGATGCGCTGGGCCGGAGAGATGGGCGCAGAAGCGGCCAAGGTGGTGGCCGCCGTGGCCTCGGTGTGCGCGCCGCTGGACCTGGCGGCCAGCGGCCGGGCCATCGGACGCGGCTTCAACCGGCAGGTGTACACCCGCATGTTTCTCAAGTCCATGATGCCCAAGGCGCTTGAGAAACTGGCGCAGCACCCTGGCCTGTTCGACCGCGAGGCGCTGCTGGGCGCGCGCGACCTCTATGCGTTCGACGATATCTTCACCGGGCCGCTGCATGGCTTTGCCGGGGTCGACGACTACTGGGCACGGGCTTCGGCCAAGCCGCACCTGGGCCGCATCAAGGTGCCGGCGCTGGCATTGAATGCCCTGAATGATCCGTTCATACCGGCCGCCAGCCTGCCGCGCCCGGCCGACGCCAGCGCGCAGGTGACCTTGTGGCAGCCGGCGCAGGGCGGGCATGTCGGCTTTCCGGCGCCGGGTTTTCCTGCTCATGTGCAGGCCATGCCGCAAGCGGTGGCGGCGTTCCTGGCGGCACACCTTTAAACACTTGCAGCGCGCCTTCAATGGCTTGAAGGCGCAAAACGGCGCAAAATCAACGCCATGGATGACATTGTTCGACAAGCGATTGCCAAGTGGCCCAACGTTCCCGACTGCTACGGCTGGCTCGGGCTGGATGCGCGCGGCAACTGGTACATGCGCGACGACAGGACCCAGGCCGCAGGGCCTTTTGCGCCGCCGGAGGGCCAGGCGGCGGACAGCGGCAAGCTGGCGAGCAAGGGTTCGCTGCTGATGCATGAAAAGCTGATTGATTTCATCCAGCGCAATTACGAAAGCGATGCCAGCGGCCGCTGGTTCTTCCAGAACGGACCGCAGCGCGTCTATGTGGAACTGGAGGCAACGCCCTTCATCTGGCGCATCGCCAGCGCGCCGGGCTTTGAAGTGATGTCGCACACCGGCCAGCCGGCACGCGCCCAGCGCTGTCTGCTGGATGAAAAAGGGCGGCTTTACCTGGAAACCGACCTGGGTTTCGGCCTAGTGCATACCCAGGACATGACGCATGCCGCCGATCCGGTCGAGCAGGGCCTGTGGGTGCCGCAAGAGGTCTTCTCAGAGACATTGGCCGCCCGCTTCGGTTATGTGCAAAGCCCTGAAGCGCTGCAAAATAAATAGCAGTCGACGCAGGTACTACCTGCGCCAGAGTCACTTTTTACTTAAACTTCGTAATTGATCGGTGCCTGCTGCCTCGAAGGCACGCCTTGCACAAAAACCATTGCCGTTGTTGCCATTCGCGGAAATGGCGACCTTCGTTGAAAGTTGAGTATTTCCATGAAAAAAGCCGGTCATCGACCGGCTTTTTGACTGAACAGCAGAGCTTTATTTAGCAGCATTCACCATGTAGGCGACCGCCGAGTGGATGGCTGCATCGGAAGCGGCTGAACCACCCTTGGGCGGCATGGCGCCCTTGCCCTTGATGACGCTGGCGGTCAAGGCGTCCAGGCCGGTTTGGATTCGAGGTGCCCAGACGGCCTTGTCGCCAAACTTGGGCGCTCCTGCCACGCCTGCGCCATGGCAGGCAAAGCAGGCTTGCTTGTACAGCGCCTCGCCAGCCGCCAGGTCAACCGCTCCACCCGCTGCTGCGGCTGCCGCTGGCGCCACGGCAACGGCTGGCGTAGCTGGAGTGGCGGCTGCGACCACAGTCGCCGGGGCGGCAGGGGTTGCCGGAGCCGCCGCGGCGGAGGCCGCATCAGCCGCTGGCGCCGCCGCAGCGTTGGCTGCGGGCACTGCAGGTTCGGCAAGCTTGCCGCCTGAGGCATTGGCCATGTACACCACGGCACGGCCAATTTCAATATCCTGGAACTCGCCGCCGCCCTGCGGCGCCATGGCGCCCTTGCCCTTGAGCGCGGAATTCAGCAGGGCATCGTAGCCTGTGCCGATGCGCGCCGCCCAGGCGCCTGCATCGCCAAACTTGGGCGCGCCTGCCGCGCCGGTGCCGTGGCAGGCCACGCACTGGGCCTTGAAGACCTGCTCGCCTGAACTCAGCGGGCGGTTGGCATCGCGGATTTCGACCATGCCGATTTTCTGGATGCGCGTGGCCACTGCCCGTTCCGACTCGTCAGCGCCCGCCATGGGTTTGTCGGCTGAGGCGACGTAGTAAACCAGCCCGATGATTGCAAAAACAGGGACTACAAATGAGAAAAAAACCGCCGCCAGCAGTTGCTGGGGGGTTTTGATCGGCCCCGTGTGGGCTTCTTCGTGGGCCGTGGTGTGATCGTTTGCGCTCATGGCGTCCTCAAAAAACTAGGAATTCGGGAGACTGTCGCGGGCTGCTTCAGCATCCGGGGATTATAGCGGGGGCCTTGAAATCCAAAGGACACCGGCTGGCTGATAGAATTCACGGTTTCGTGCGGTGCCGTGATGGGCCCGCGCGGAAAATGCCTTGAAGTCCAGACCCCGGACTTTAGTGCAAACCGGTTGTTTTCAGCGTTGCGGCTGTAGCTCAGTGGATAGAGTATTGGCCTCCGAAGCCAAGGGTCGTGGGTTCGATCCCCGCCAGCCGCACCATCAAAACGTTCAGGGCCTGCCCGCAGGCAAGTGCTCAAAAACCAACCCGTTTCTTCTTTCACCAGCACCTTTTTCGGCTTTTCCCAGTCCAGCAGTACGCTGTCTCGGTGATTGGCTTTTCTACTCACTCGGTCTCAAAGCCTTCGGCCTGCAGCCTCCACAGCCTGGCGTAAGTGCCGTTGCGCGCCCGCAGCTCGGCCGGCGTGCCGTCCTCCACGATGCGGCCGCCCACAATAACCACGATGCGGTCGAACGACGACACGGTCGAAAGCCGGTGCGCCACGGCAATCACCGTGCGCCCGTGCATCAGCCGGTTCAGCGCGCTTTGAATCTCGCTTTCCGATTCGCTGTCGAGCGCGGACGTGGCTTCATCGAGCAGCAGAATGGGCGCGTCCTTGAGCAGGGCGCGGGCAATGCCGACGCGCTGGCGCTGGCCGCCCGAGAGCTTCACGCCGCGCTCGCCGACCAGTGTGTCGTAGGTTTGCGGCAGCTGGTTGATGAAGTCGTCGCAGTGTGCATGGTGCGCGGCCGCCTGCACCGCCTCGTCGCTGGCGGTCGGGTTGCCGTAGCGCAGGTTCTCCATGAGCGAGCGGTGCATCAGCCCGATGTCCTGCGGCACCATGGCAATGGCCGCGCGCAGGCTGTCCTGCTGCACATCGCCGATGGGCTGGCCATC
>JAQGNK010000133.1 GCA_028291905.1 Polaromonas sp. | reverse complement strand
CCTTGATGTTTCGATCGATTAACCAGGCAACGCTGATCAGGCAAGGAATGAGCAGCAGGAGCAGGACCTTGACCCACTGGCGATTTTTATTTTCGTCCCTCACCATGGTTGTTAAAAACAGCCCCAGAAGGGCGGCCACGTCCATGCCAAATGGGAATTTCCCACTAATTTTCGAAGAACCCGCAGCAGTTTTCAGGCCGGGGGCGCTCATGCCAGCGTCCACTTCAAAAGAAGTTCGTTCGTCATGGGAAAAAGCCTTTCTTGATTAGCCATGTGATCGCCAAAAAGGCACATGAAGGGATGGGCCATCACCGCCAAAAAAATCGGCTGGCCGTCACAAAACTGGAACTGTCATGCCACTGCATTGCCTTTGACAGCTGGACATGAAAACGATGGCACCGAGCGACATCACCCTGCCCTTCAATCTGCGCGTGCAAGGCGCCCGACAGCTGTTAGCTACTGAATTCATAGCTGCCTGTGCAGTCTACGCCTGTTCCACAGGCCTGTTTGATGCTAAAAAACTCAAGGCGAGGTCGTTTTCATTTCAAGGTCCTGCCCGCTGATGAAGTCGCCCTCGGGCATCACGTCAACCGTCAACTCCCGCGTGGACGCCAGCGCCAGCTTGCTGGTCTGCTCCGGTGAAATCCGCAACGTATAGCGGCCCGGCAACACCTGGCGCAGCAGGTAAAAGCCGTCCGACGAACTCGGTGTGCTCATCAACACCGCGCCCTGGCTGTTCACCAGTTCGACCATCGCATCGCCAATGCCGCGCCTGCCCTTGTCGCCCACCAGGTACACCGTGCCGTCCAGCTCGCTGGTGGATACCACCGGAAATTCCAGCATCTGCACCAAGCCGGGGCGCGGCAGCACGCGCACGCCCTCGGTGTGCGGCTTCCACAGCGGATCTTCAAGTGTTGCCGGGTCAAGCGCAATGTCAGTGTAGCGCCCGGGGGGAAGTCGGCCAATGAAGGCGGTGCCGTCCTCGGCCGAACGGGCCGGGTGGCGGCCGCCGCTGTTGATGATAAAACCGGCGTTGGGCACCAGTTCTTCGTGCGGGTCGCGGATGCCGTTCAGGTTGCCATCAACAAAGGCGCGAGCCGACACCGCGCCCATGCCGGCCATCGGCACCGCGTCGGCAAACCACTCTCCGGTGCGCGGCTTGCGGCCCAGTGCCACGAACAGCTGCAGGCCGACCGCCAGATCGCGCTGGCTTGAATAGCTGCCGCTGACCGCCAGCGCAAAGCGGCCAAAGTTCTTGCTCACGCCGCCCGAAACCAGCGTCGTGCGGCCCGCAAACGCATGCAGCAGGCCCGCATTGACGCGGTAACCGCTGTTCAGGTTGCGGTCGGCCGTAAACGCCAGCGAATCCAGCCGCGCCTCGGGCTTAAGTGAATAACCCATCTGCCCGCTCAGCCCTATGCCGGCCATGCGCCGGCTCAGCTGCAGGCTGCCGTAGATGCTGGCGGCGCCGCCTGCGCGCTGCCAACTCAGGGCGTTGGTGGCCGAGGTGCCGGCGTACATCACCGACAGCCGGCCCGACGCCATGTCATGGGTTTCGCCGGACTTGAGCAGCTCGCGCTGCACTTCCAGCGCCACCGGCATGCGCGGCAGGCCGGGCGGCGCCAGCGTGCCAAGCACCCGCAGCTTGTCGCGCATCTTGATGGGGTTGCCGCTGGTGCTGAACACATCGCTGTCAAAGTCGCCCTGAATCTGGATGTGCTGCAGGTCCACGGAAAAACCCGCCACCCGGGTTTTCAGGCCCAGGTCGGCCAGCATGCCCCCCTGGCCAAAGGTCAGCTCCGACGACACGATGGCCCATTCCGAATAGCCGCGCAGCCCCAGCTGGGCATAGCTGCGCGTTTGGCTGTCCTGCAGGCCGCCCTGGCTGGCCAGCGGGCGCGGCATGCGCACCAGGCCGACACTGGCGGCAATCGCCGGCGTCAGCCCCATGTCAAACCGGGCCACGCTGCGCCGCTCGCCGGTGTCGGCGCGGTGCTCGGCCAGCGAATACAGGAATTCACCCGGCTTGACGATGGACTGGTCGAGCAGGAAGTTCTTGCGCTCGTTGCGCATCTGGCCCAGCGGCCCGTTGAACACCAAGAGGAATTCATTGCGGCCAAACGACAGCGGCAAGTCGTCAAAGGCATACAGCCCGTCCGCGCGCGAGGCCTGGAAACCCATCAGCGCCTCGTTGTAGTACAGCGTCACGTCCCAGCCCGGCGGCAAGTCGCCGCGCAGGCTCTGGCGGTCAAAGCTGGTGGGCTGGTCCAGTGGCCGGTTGCTCACGCTGACGCCCCGGCCAGTGCCGCTGCTGGTCATCACGTTGGCCACGCTGGGCACCAAAATGTTGCCCAGCGAAAACGAGCGCGCCCGCAGCGGCCCCAGCAGGCCGGCGTCGGGGTCGTTTCGGCCCAGCGTCATGCGCCAGTCGGACGAAGGCCTGTCGCTGCTGCTGCCGTTACTGTTGCTACTGCTGATGTAGGCGGCACCCTCCATGCCCAGCACATCGGCGGTCAGGTAGGCGGTGTAGGCGGCATTTACTTGGCGCGAGCCCGGCGCGCTGCGCGCATCGACGCCAAAGGTCTGGTCGATGAAAGGCCGGTCCAGCCACTGGTAAGGCGCTATGTCGCGCGGATAGCCGGGGTCTTCCAGCCGCTCGGGCCCGGCACCGCGCAGCCGCTTGCCGGCGCGCTCGCGCTCCAGCCGCTCTTGCAGCGGCAGCTTTTCACGCGGGTTGACGCGCAGTTGCTGGCTGGACATGGCGACCTCGAAGTCAATCGGCAGCCAGCGCGACAGCAGCTCGCTGCTGACATAGATGTCGTCGTCAATCACGCGGGCGCTTCTCGCAACGAAAGCCGCGTCACGCCCGGCCAGGCTGACCAGCAACTAGTCCAGGTTCAGCCCGAAGGTGCGCTCCTCGTTAAGCACATAGCCGCTGGCGCTGCCCGTGTCAGGCTGCACCGTGATGGCCAGCGTCAGCAGCCGGGCCAGCTCGCCCAGCGGCAGCAAGACGCGCGGGCCGTCCTGGTAGGCGGTCAGGCCGTCCGATAGGATGAAGCCATCGAGCCGCACATCAAGAATCAGCATGCTGGCCTCGACCACCCGGCCGGGCAGCCCGGCGGCCGGTGATTTGGCCGGCAGCGCAGCCGCCGTGCCGTCCGCCGGCTGTGCCCGCGTCGGCGCCAGCCACGACAGGCACAGCGCCGCCACCAGGCTGGGCAGCAAAAGGGGG
>JAQGNK010000079.1 GCA_028291905.1 Polaromonas sp. | reverse complement strand
CCAACCTGGTCTACTTCTCGGTCGGCATCAAGATCATCGAGGCCGGGCGCAGCGGGCGCCGCAGTTCCTTCTTCAAGTTCATGAGCAGCCCGATGATGCTGGCCATGATGGTCGGCATGGTGTTCGCAGTGCTGAAGCTCAGGCTGCCCGAGCCGCTGCAGATTGCGCTGAAGATGCTGGGCGACGCCTGCATCCCGCTGATGCTGTTTTCACTAGGCGTACGGATGATGGATGTGAGCTTCAAGAGCTGGCACATCGGCCTGGTCGGCGCCATCGCCTGCCCGCTGACCGGGCTGGCCTGCGCCGGCCTGCTCGACCTGGTGCTGCCGCTGAGCCCAATGCAGCGCGGCCAGATGTACCTGTTCGCATCGCTGCCGCCGGCGGTGTTCTGCTTCATGATTGCCGAGCAGTACAAGCAGGAGCCGGACAAGGTGGCGTCCATCGTGTTGCTTGGGAACCTGGCGTCGCTGGCGTTCGTGCCGCTGGGCTTATGGCTGGGCCTGGCTTAGGGCTTGTGCGGCCCGGGCTTGCAGCCGCCGCCGTTTCTTGGCCAGGAACAATTGCTTCTTGATGTTGCCGCCGGCCCGGCGCAATTCCCGCATCAGCTTCTGCCGCAAGAGCAGTCTTAGCTTGACCGCGCTGCCCAGGGTGGTCTCGAAGCTTTCCTGGTGCGAGATCGGACCCGGCGCCACGCCCATGATGTCGACCCCGTGCTCCCATTCGCGGTCGATCGCCATGTCGATTGCATGCGCCATGCTTGCCGTGTAATCGACCAGACGGCGCGCTGCGCGACGGTTGAGCAGGTAACCCTGGGTGCCGTTGGGCTGCTCCAGGTATTCCACCAGAAAGTGCTCGCCAGCCAGGCGCCGCAGCGGATAGGACGTGCGCTGGAACACGCCGGTCAGGCGCACGAATTCCCAGTCCCGCGTGTCTTTGCACAGCGCATCGACGACGGCGGCAAAGTCGGGACCGATCTCGACATCGTCTTCCAGCACCAGGCATAGTTCGTCGTCGCTGGCCAGGAAGGATTTCCATATTTCGCGGTGGCTAAGGTAGCAGCCCATCTCGCCGGCGCGCATGTCGACGCCGCTGTGACGCAGCCGCTGATTCCGGTCATAGAGGTCGGGCCAGCCGCGCTCGAGGTCGATCCGCACCGCGTCGAAGAAGCGCCAAGGCAGGCCGCAGGCGTTGAGCTGGGCCTGCATGTAGTCACGACGTGCATGCTCGTCAGCCAGCGAAATGCAATTGGCCGTAATCATGCATCGGTCCCGGCGCTGTCCATATTGACCAGCAGCAGGCTGACTACCAGCCCATAGAACATGATGGTCGGACGCCAGGCCAGCACCACATCGACCATGCCGGCCAGCAGGAATCCGCTGCACAGCATGACCAATGGCAGGGCCGGACTGGCGGTCGATGGTTGCAGCCGGTAGCGCCGCAAGCCGGCCGTCAAGGGCACGAAATACAGCATCAGAATGGCCACCGCGCCTAGCAGGCCGCCTTCTGCGGCAAACTTCAGGACGTCATTGTGCGGATGGGTGAACAGGCCCAGTTCGGCCGGTGTTTTTCCGCTCGATTTGTAGCCCGCCAGCGTTGCCGCGAAATTGTGGTTGCCGACCCCGATCAGCGGGTGCTCGGCAAACATCCTGCCAGCGAAACGCCATAGTTCCAGACGGGTCGTGGTGGACGTGCTGACGAAATGGTCTTCCGTCATGTAATGCTCGATTTCGGCCACGGTCTGGTCGCCCCTGGACCACAGTGTGCTGTTGCTCATCACTATCACCATGACAATGGCGGCGGCGCCGACGCTGCCCAGAAGCACCCGCATGTTTTTGTTGGGGAGCAGCAGCCAGAGCACGATACCGAGCGCCAGCGCCACGCCCAGTCCGCTGCGGGTCTGGCTCAGCAAGGGCACGCTAAAGGCGACTGCCATCAGCACCGTCGGCGCTACCCGTTTGCGCAGCAGGCCATCTGCCTTGACCCAGCACTGCAGCGCCACCATGGCCAAAATGATGGACAGCGAGGTCTGTGGGATGGTGCCCAGGAAGCCATTGGGACTGATGCCCCGGTCGAGGTGCAGCACGTGCATGTGTACGGTCATCAGGCCCATGCTGTAGATGGTAAAGAAGACGCAGCCCCACAGGAACGGACGTATCGAAGGCCGCAGGAGGCGCAACGCCAGGTAGACCGGGATGCACAGAAAAAAGCGCGACAGGTCGTCCAGGTCACGCAGGGCGATGATCCGCGGGGAGGCTAGATACTGGGCCATGACCATCGCAAGCGGCAAGGCCAGCGCCACCAGCCAAAGCCGCCGGAGCGGCGCGTGTGGGATTTCCGACGTGCGGCGAACCATGACCAGCGTGGCGCAAGCAGCGAGGAAAATCAGCGCCGAAACGACATCGTTTGCAGTCTTGTTGATGATCAGCGATGCTGGGTATAGGCAGAAAAGCCATGTCATGACGGATTGCATGACGACAGGGCGCTGTTCGGTTTGAAACACGGGATATTCTTTCAGGCTATACACATGTCGGACTGCGCAGTTAAGCATATTTTAATGAATAAAGTGACAACTAGTTACTTTTTCATATATTAAAACAGCATCCCCACGCTGCGGCAGCCCGAAGTATAACCGTCGTTCCGGCAGGTAAAACCCGTGGACCGAGCGGGTTTGCCTGCAGTTCGCTTTCGTACTATGTACTTCTTACTTCCTACTTCTTTTTCTTCAGCATCGGCGCCAGATATTTCCCGGTGAAGCTGGCCGGCGTCTTCGCCACGTCCTCCGGCGTGCCGGCCGCGATGATATGGCCGCCGCCGGCGCCGCCCTCGGGGCCGAGGTCGACCAGCCAGTCGGCGGTCTTGATCACATCCAGGTTGTGCTCGATGATGACCACCGTATTTCCCTGGTCGCGCAGCCGGTGTATGACTTTCAGCAGGAGGTCGATGTCATGGAAATGCAGGCCGGTGGTCGGCTCGTCGA
>JAQGNK010000071.1 GCA_028291905.1 Polaromonas sp. | reverse complement strand
TCGGTGATGTTGGGCGTGAGCTTGACGATGACCGGCAGGCGGCTGTGCTGCTTGCACCATTGGGTCACCTGCTCGATGTATTCGGGCACCTGGCCGACGGCCGCGCCCATGCCGCGCTCGCTCATGCCGTGCGGGCAGCCGAAGTTCAGCTCGACGCCGTCGGCCCCGGTGTCGGCCACGCGGGCCAGGATGGCCCGCCAGGCCGCCTCAATGCACGGCACCATCAGCGACACGACCATCGCGCGGTCGGGCCAGTCGCGCTTGACCTGGGTGATTTCAGCGAGGTTGATGTCCAGGTCGCGGTCGGTGATCAGCTCGATGTTGTTGAAGCCTAAAAGCTGCCGGTCGGGCGAGAGCAGCGCGCCGTAGCGCGGGCCGCCCACATTGACCAGCGTCGGCCCGGCCTCGGCCAGCGTCTTCCAGACCACGCCGCCCCAGCCGGCTTCAAACGCCCGGTTGACGTTGTAGGCCTTGTCGGTGGGCGGCGCCGATGCCAGCCAGAACGGGTTGGGGCTTTTAATGCCGACAAAACTGGTGTGCAGATTGGCCATAAGGGAACTCCGGGTGCGGATGGTTCAGAGCGGGTGGCGGGCGCGGCTTTGGATGGGGCGAGTCATCACTTGGCATTCGTCATTCCCGCGCAGGCGGGAATGACGGTGTCAGGCACTGGGTGTTTGTTCATGGAAGCGGTGATTTTCAGCCGTCTCAGCCGCTGAGATGGGCGTGGATGGCTTGGGCGGCGCGCTTGCCGTGGGCCACCGCCTCGACCGTCAAATCCAGCCCGCCGGCGCGGCAGTCGCCGCCGGCCCAGACGCCGGGGAGGCTGGTCGCGCCGTCGCCCTCGGTCTTGATGCGCCCGGCCTCCAGCGCCAGGCCGGCTTCGGCCAGCACCGGGTTCCCCAGCTTCTGGCCGATGGCCTTGAACACCATGTCGGCGGCGATGCATTCGGTCTCGCCTGTGCCCTGCAGCCGGCCATCGACAAGCGCCTGGCGGGCGAACACCACGCCGGTGGCATGTCCATTCTGGCCGGTGACTTCGGCGGGCGCCAGCCAGTGGCGAATCGTCACGCCGTTCGTCTGCGCCCAGTGCTGTTCTTCTTTGGAGGCGGACATGGAGCCAGGCCCGCGCCGGTACACGAGTTGCACGCTTTCGGCGCCCAGCAGCCGGCTCTGCACGGCGGCATCGACCGCCGTCATGCCGCCGCCGATCACCACCACCCGCCGGCCGATGGGCAGATGCGACTTGTCGCCGGCCTGGCGCAGCCGGGCGATGAAGTCCACCGCGTCCTCGACGCCGGCCAGGCCTTCGCCCGGCACGCCCAGCGCGTGCGTCGTGGCCAGGCCCATGCCGAGGAACACAGCGCCGTACTCGCCGCGCAGCGCGTCAAGCTGCGCCGGGGATTGCATCGCCCAGCCGGTGCGAATCTCGATGCCGCCGATGGCCAGCAGCCACTGCAACTCGCGCTGAGCGAAATTGTCTGGCGTCTTGTAGGCGGCCAGGCCGTATTCATTCAGCCCGCCCGCCTTGGGCCGGGCGTCGAACACCACCACGTCGTGGCCCAGCCGCGCCAGCGTGTGGGCGCAGGCCAGGCCGGCCGGCCCGGCGCCGACGACGGCCACCTTCCGCCCGGTCGGCTGGGCGCGGGTGAAGAGCTGCGGCCTGGGGCTGTCCATCAGCGCATCGACCGCGTGCCGCTGCAGCCGGCCGATGGCGACCGGCTTGCCCTCTTGCGTGGTGCGCACGCAGGCCTGCTCGCACAGGGTTTCGGTCGGGCAGACGCGGGCGCACATGCCGCCCAGCGGGTTGGCTTCCAGGATCGCGCGCGCCGCGCCGCGCAGGTTGCCGTCGGCGATGCGGCGGATGAAGGAGGGCACGTCGATGCCGGTCGGACAGGCGGTGATGCAGGGCGCGTCAAAGCAGTACAGGCAGCGCTCGGCCTCCAGCAGCGCCTGGGCCGGGCTCAGGCGCGGGCTGGCGTCGGCAAAGTTCAGGGCGTAGTCGCCGGCGCCCAGGCGGCCCGGCCGGATGTCTGCAAGGGTGGAAATCTCGGAAACGGAAGGTGGCAGCATGCTGGAACTCCTGTGATGGGAATCTGGCTTTGAAGCTGACCGTTTGGTCAAGTTTGAAACGACATTAGCAATTCATGTGCCATTGAGGGGCTTGGAAATTCCAGCAGGTCACGCTTGCATCAGTCCACGGGTTCAAGGCCGATATGGTGCAGGCATGCCCTGAAAACTGTGCTGATGCCCAAGCTTGTGGCATCAAAGCCCAAACCTTGACATTCCGTTTTCAAATCAATCCCGATAGCTTGCAGCGACTGCCCGATCTTGAAGTCCGCCGTCAGCAGGCAGCTGCAACCATGATGCGTTGGATGGCCTGACCGACTTACACCGGCGCTTGCGCCCAGCGCCTCACCGCCTGCGTGTCTTTAACGGGAGGCAGGCCAAACAGCCGGCCATACTCCCGCGTGAACTGCGACACACTCTCATACCCCACGGCAAATGCTGCGCTGCTCGCCGACAGGCTTTCAGACATCATCAACCGGCGCGCCTCGATGAGGCGTAACTGCTTTTGGAATTGCAGCGGCGAGAGCGAGGTCACGGCGCGAAAGTGATGGTGGAACGACGATGGGCTCATGCCGGCCGTCGCTGCCAGGCGATCAACTGGCACAGGCCGCGTGAACTCGGCCCGAAGCAGCGCGACAGCGCGCGCTACATGCTGGGCGCGGCCATCGGGCCAGCCCAGCTGGCGAATGGCCGCTCCGTGCCGGCCCGCCAGGAGCCAGTAGTGCAGTTCGCGCACCCGCTGCGCATGCAGCACAGGTACCGATGCCGGGCGTTCGAGCAGGCTCATCAGCCGCAGCGCCGCGTCGGCGACTTCGGCATCGGTGGTATAGGCCCGTATGGGCGCGCCGCCGGCAACCGGCTCTGCCCGCATCTGCACCGTCAGGTCTGCGATTACCGCCAGGTCCAGGTCCAGGACCAGCGAGAGGTAGGGCGCGGCCACGCTCGCGCGTGTGATCTGGCTCACGGTCGGCACGTCCGCCGTGATCAGCAGCGAATCGCCAGCGTCGAACGTAAAGGTCTGCTTGCCCATGGCAACTTGCTTGCTGCCTTGCAGCACGAGACAGACGAGCGGCCGGGAGATCGCATAGACCAGGCCGCTGGGCGCGGCCTGCCGGATGGTGGTCAAGCCTGGAATGGGTGTCTGGGCAAGGCCTGCGGGGTCGGCATATGCCTGCACGTAGCGGCGAACAGCGTTAAGCAGCGGGTCGGTCATGCCGTGATCCTAATCGAGCCGGTGCTGCTGTGCATGCTTTTCTTGGAGGAATAGGCAAGGCATGTCGAGGATTTGGCAACCGCGGCCGCCCCCCTCGGCCATAGCATGGTGGCTTACATCACAGGAGTTAAAGCATGAACAAAATCGCTATCGTTACAGGCGCCAGCCGCGGGCTCGGCCGCAACACGGCACTCAGCATTGCCCGCCGCGGCAGTGACGTCATCCTGACCTATCAGCGCCGTGCCGAAGACGCCCAGGCTGCCGTTTCCGAAATCAAGGCCATGGGCTGCAAGGCGGTCGCCTTGCAACTCGACACCGGCCGCATCGCGGGCTTCGAGCCGTTCACCGCCCGCCTGGGCACGGTGCTGCGCGAAATCTGGCAGCGCGACACCTTCGATCACCTTGTGAACAATGCCGGCCACGGCGACCATGCGCTGATCGAGCAAACGACCGAAGCGCAGTTTGATTCACTGGTCAACGTCCACTTCAAAGGCGTGTTTTTCCTGACCCAGGCGCTGCTGCCGCTGATTGCGGACGGCGGTCGCATCGTGAACCTGTCCAGCGGCCTGACCCAGGGGGCCTATCCCGGCTACGCCGCCTATGCGTCGGTGAAGGGGGCGGTCGAGGTACTCAGCGTTTACATGGCGAAGGAGCTCGGCAGCCGCAGGATCGCGGTCAATACAGTGGCGCCGGGTGCGATTGAGACTGACTTCGGCGGCGGCGCCGTTCGTGACAATCCGCAGGTCAACAAGGTCTTCGCAGACATGACCGCACTGGGCCGCGCCGGCCTGCCGGAAGACATCGGGCCAATGATCGCGAGCCTGCTGTCCGAGGACAACCGTTGGGTAAACGCCCAGCGCATCGAGGTGTCCGGCGGCCAGGGCATCTGATCGAGTGCAAAAAGCCAGTGCCAGCGGCTAGGCGGGCACACAGGGCGCAGGCGCTTTAGCTGGCGCGGCGCCTGGCGGCGGCCTGCGCAACGTGCGGCGGCAGGCGCCCCAGCAGCCAGCGAATCGCCAGCGGCACCAGCACCACGTCATCAAGCATGCCGATCACCGGCAGCACATCGGGAATCAGGTCAATCGGCGAGAGCAGGTAGAGCGCGATCAGCGCCGTGCCCCACTTCAGCCAGCCGGGCGCGTCGGGGTGGCGCAGGGCAAACCACAGCTGCACGGCGTCGCCGCGCACGACGGTCCAGAGCAGGGTCAGGCGTTTGAACATGGCAGGCATCCTTCTATCAAGTCGGCCCCAGGCGGCGCCGTGTGCTGCCCAATTGGCGCCGGCCGGGCCTGATGCAAGAGCAATTTCACCGGACGTTACATTCGCGCCCAGCCGCCCAGCCGCCCAGCCGGGCTACATCTTGCAGAGCCGGGTCGTGGCGCGCTTTGCCTGCAAGCGCTCAGGCGCGCTCGAAGTCGATGAAGCTTTTTTGCGCATCCACCGCCAGCAGCCGCACGCGCAGCGTGTCGCCCACGTCCAGCCCTTCAAAGCCGCGCACCACCCGGCCTTCGAGCAGCGGGCGGCTGATGCGGACAAACGTGCCCTTGGGCGCGGCGCCGGTGACCAGGGCGTCGAACACCTCGCCGATGCGGCCCTGCAGCAGGTAGGCGCCGGCGGCCTTGAGCACCTGGCGCTCGACCTTGCTGGCGTTGTCCTCCTGCAGCGTGCAGTGCCGGGCAATCTCGGCCAGCTGCTCGGCCGAATAGGGCGCCGCCGCGCCCGCGATGGCGGCCTTGAGCAGGCGCTGGGTCACCAGGTCGGGAAAGCGCCGGTTGGGCGCGGTGGAATGCGCGTAGTCGTTCACCGCCAGCCCGAAGTGGCCCAGGCCGGCGGCGCCAGCCTTTGCGGCCGCAGACGGCGCACCTGCTGCCCTGGCTGCGCCCATTGCTCCGGCGCCAGCGCTGGCAGCGGGCGCCGCCGCGTACTCGCCCGAGCCCAGCATCTTCACCACCGCCAGCGACAGGTCGGCAAACCCGGCCGGATCGGCCAGGCGCCGGGCGCTCAGAAAGCGGTCGAGCGCCAGCGCATCGGGGGCGGCGGGCAGCTGCATGCCGTGGCTGGCGGCGAGAAGCACGATGCGGTCCCAGCGGCGCGGCGCCTGCAAAAAGCGGCGCAGCGAGGGGAAGCCCTGGTCGGCCAGAAACCTGGCCGTCGCGCCGTTGGTGGCGATCATCAGGTCGGCGATCAGGTCCTTGGCGCGGTTTTTGGCGTCCGGGCGAAGGTCCACCAGCTGCCCGCTCTCAAACACCGGGCGGGTGGAAATCGTGTTGACGTTCAGCGCGCCCCGTGCCTGGCGCCACTGCCGCAGCTGGCTGGCCAGCGCATCGTGCAGGCGAACCTGCGCTTCCAGCCCCGGCACGCTGGCGACCTGCGGCGGCGGCGGCGCCGTGCCGTCGAGCCAGCTTGAGACGCCGTCGTAGGTCAGCTTCGCCCAGTTGCGCACCGCCGCCCGGTAGACGCTGGACGATGACACGGTGCCGTCGGCCTCGACCTGCATCTCGACCACCACCGCCAGCCGCTGCTGGCCCTGGTGCAGCGAGGTGAGGTTGGTCGAGAGCGCCTCGGGCAGCATCGGGAACACGCCGGCCGCCGTATAGACCGATGTGGTGTTGGCCGCCGCATGGCGATCGACCGCGCCGCCGGGCTTTACCAGCGCATCGACATCGGCCACCGCCACCAGCAGGCGCGTGGCGCCGCCAGCCAGCGGCTCGGCCACGCTGAGCTGGTCCAGGTCGAGCGTGTCGTCGTTGTCGATGGAGAACCAGGTCAGCTGGCGCAGGTCGCGGATGTGGCTGCCCTGCTCGGGCGGCGTCTGGCGGGCGGCTTCGGCTTCCTGCAGCGCCTGCGGCGAGAAGGCGGGCAGCAGGCCCCTGGCCTGCATGGCATCGAGGGCGATCTGGCGGAGGTTGATGGGGATCATGGTCTTGCTCGTGGTTGGATTTCCCCACTTTACCCGCCAGCCTCGCCCGTGAAGTCGTGACGGTGCAGCCGGGCCATCGCAGCGCCTGCCGGCTCCGGGCAGCAGCGGATGGGCAAACCGCATTTTTACAGTACGGCAGTAGCTTCAATGCGCGCCAAGTTTTTTTGCATGCGGCATCAATGCTATGAATTGCATAGCTGCCTGCGCATGGTTTGTATGCGCCACAGGCCTGTTTGCCGTGTATTCTTCGGTTGCGCGGATTCGGACTGGCCCAGCGCCTTGAAAGGGCAGGGCGCCGCCACAAGCCCGAGGTGCGGACGGCTACGCGCGGCTGGCCTGCGCCATG
This sequence comes from Polaromonas sp., assembly GCA_028291905.1. Classification (GTDB taxonomy): domain Bacteria; phylum Pseudomonadota; class Gammaproteobacteria; order Burkholderiales; family Burkholderiaceae_C; genus Polaromonas. The sequence goes on along the minus strand of JAQGNK010000071.1, from coordinate 1,312 downwards.
TCGGGCATCTGGCCCACATAGCGGCCGCGTGGGCGAATCACCTGCGCCACGCCCAGTTGCTCCAGGCTGTGCGCCAGCAGCCCGACGCTGCGGGCGGTGGCGAACAGGGCGAAGGCTGCGTCAGCGGGCAGCCGGTGGTGCGCCACCAGCGCGGCCAGGGCCACGTCGATGTTGGGCTGCAGGCCGGTCAGGGCCGTCACCTTCTGGATGAAGCGCGCGATCACCTCCGGCGGCTCGAACAAGGCCAGCAGGGCGGCCGCGCGTGGGTCGCCGTCGGGGTAGATATGGTGGCCGAATCCTGCCAGGGGCAAGCCGGTGGACAGGTAATGGGCCACCACCTGGTCCTCGCCCAGCCGCTCGACCTCGCTGAACAGCGCCTGGACGCGGCCCGAGGCGTCGCCATGCAAGGGCCCCGAGAGGGTGCTCAAGCCGGCCAGCAGGCAGGCCGGCAACGAGGCGCCGGTTGAAGCCGCGATACGGGCCACAAACGCCGAACTGGTCAGCTCGTGGTCCACCAGCAGCACCATGGCGCATCGCAGCAACTCGGCGACCTGGGGCGTTTGCCCCCAGCCTTGCGCAAAGCGCAGGTGCAGCGGCTGGCCGCCGCGCTGGGCGCCGAAGGCATTGGCCAGCTGCCCGACCAGGCCCTGGCCTTCGCTGTGCAGCACGCGCGTCAAGCGTCCACGGGTCGAATGGCCGGTGGCGGCCAGGCTGGCCAGGGCGGTGAAGGCCGCAACGCGCCCCGGCTGGCCGGCGTGCGCAGGTGCGGATGGCGCAGCGCATGAAAAGTCAACCGTCTGCTCGGCGGCCCACAGCAGCTGCGCCACCTCTTCCACAGTGGCCGAGCGGGCCAGGCTCACCGCGTCCTGGCCCCGGTAGTACGGGCGGCCGCGAAAAAACGCGCACAGGGCCGTCGGAATGCTGGGCTCCGAGCCGAACAGCGTGTTGGCGGCCAGGGTTTCGTGCTTGCGGCCCGCCTGCTTGCGCCTGGCCAGGCCGGCCACGTCCTCGGCGCGGTACAGGCTGCGGCGCGTGTCGGCCGGGTCGGGCATGACTTCGAGCTTGCTGCGGCTCACATAGGCGTACACCGTCTGGGGCCGAACCCCGAGGAGGCGGCACGCCTCGTCCATCGATATCCAGGAAGCCATGGTGAATTGCCAAAAGTTTATTTATGTTGATTTTACATGTCAATATTGACGAATTGATCAATCAATTACTACCATGCATCCATCTTGCAAAAACCACCTTGAACCCATGGGCCACGCTGGTCCGAACCTAATGAACTGACATGAAACCTCAAATACTCCAGCTC
>JAQGNK010000067.1 GCA_028291905.1 Polaromonas sp. | reverse complement strand
GCAAACTGCGCCTGCGTCATCGGCGTCAGGTCGGCGCCGATGGCGCCCAGGCGGGTCTGCGTCTCGGGCATGGCCAGCGCCTTGGTGACTTCGGCATACACCCGGTCCTGCACCGCCTTGGGCGTGGCCGAGGGCATATAAATGCCGTACCAGGCGCTCATCTCCACATTTTTCAGCCCCGCCTCGGCCATCGTCGGCACATTGGGCAGCTGCGGGTTGCGCTTGGCGTTGGCCACCGCCAGGGCCTTGATGCGCCCGGCCTTGATCTGGCCGATGACCGAGGGCATCGTGTCAAAGCTCAGCTGCACCTGGCCGCCGACCAGATCGACCAGCGCCGGGCCGCTGCCACGGTAGGGAATGTGGGTGATGAAGACGCCGGCCTGGTCCTTGAACAGCTCGGCGGCGATGTGCTGGGTGCTGCCGGCGCCGCTGGTGGCATAGTTCAGCTGGCCGGGCTTGCTCTTGGCCAGCTGGATCAGCGACTGGACCGAATCGACCGGCAGGGCATTGTTGATCACCAGCACGTTGGGCACGGCGCCCACGAACACCACCGGCACCAAGTCCCTGTCGCTGTCGTAGCCGAGCTTGAGCAGGTGCGGGGCAATCGCATGGGCGGTCGACACGCCCATCACCATGGTATGGCCGTCGGTAGATTTGGCGGTGGCGTCGGCAGCCAGCGTGTTGGACGCGCCGGGGCGGTTTTCCACCACCACGGGCTGCTTGAGCAGCGGGCCGAGCCGGTCGGCCACGGCCCGGGCCATGGCGTCTGTGCCGCCGCCGGGGGCGGAGCCGACCAGAACCCGCACCGGCTTGGTGGGCCATTCCTGGGCATTTGCCGGACTGTTGAGCGTCAGGACACAGGCAGCCAGGGTGAAGGCGGATAGTAATTTCATCGATTTATCTCCAGCTTTAATCGTCGTCAATTTGTCATCGGTCATGCAGACAGGACTGGATGGTAAAGAGGCGATCGGCTGCGGTAAATTGAAAATGCATGATTATTTGATAACCCATGGTTATCATTAAAGGTAAATTCTTACCAAATAACTGCAGAGCCAAGCCATGACTCAATCAAGCCCCACCGCCCAGCTCCTCAACCGCCTGCGGATGCGCCAGGTGGCCTTGATCCTGGCGGTCGGCGAGCACGGCACGTTGCGCAAGGCGTCCAGCGAGCTCGGCATGACCCAGCCAGCGGCCACCAAGATGATCCAGGAACTGGAGTCGGCCCTGGGCCAGCGGCTGTTCGAGCGGGTCGGACGCGGGCAAAAGCTGACGCCCGCCGGCTTGAGCGTGCTGGGCCACTTTCGCGGCATGCGCGGCTCGGTCGAAGCCATGACGCGCGAGCTGTCCGAACTGCAGCAGGGCAGTGCCGGCCGGCTGTCGGTCGGCACCATCATGGCGCCATCGCCCAATTTGCTGACCGGCGCGGTGATTGCCCTCAAGCAGGCTTACCCGCTGCTGTCGGTCGACATCACCATGGACACCAGCGACCGGCTGCTGGAGCTGCTGCGCGAAGGCACGCTGGACCTGGCGATTGGCCGCCTGCGCGACGAGCACCGGCAGGACTACAGCTTCAAGCCGCTGGCCAACGAGGCGCTGGCGCTAGTGGTGGGCGTGCATCATCCGCTGCGCCGGCAGGCCGAGGTGGATTTTTCAAGCCTGCTGGCCTATGCGTGGATTTTGCAGCCGGTGGGCAGCCCGATGCGCGAGGTGCTGGACCAGGAATTTCGCATGCTGCAGGTGCTGCCGCCGCGCGGCCTGATCGAAACCGCGTCCATCCTGACGACGACCGACCTGATCGTCAAGACCGACATGATCGCCGTCATGCCGCGCTCGATTGCCGACACGTATGCCGTGCATGGCCTGGTGCATGTGCTGCCCTGCCACATCCAGCACAAGATGGAATCATTCGGCTCGATCACCGGCAAGGACAGGCCGCTGAGCGAGGCGGCGCAGTTTTTCCTGGCGGCGCTGCATCGGGCTTGATTTTTGGTTTATCGTTATGTTGCTACGTTTTTAATAGCTGTCTGTGCAGGCATTGATTGCGCTGCAGGCTGATTTCATCAAGATTTTGGTTTTTCAGCGCAGGTCTAGCTGATCGAACCCGGTTTTCCTAGAATTTTGCGTGGTTTGAATTCTTGATTAGCATTTGACTTAGGTAGCGAGGTCATTGAGTGGTGCGCTTAATTCGAAGAAGAACGGGATTCGGATGTCGAGCGACTGGGGTACTGCCCCAAGCTCGACAGCATGAACTGATTGGCGGATTACTTCTTTGCCTATGTATTTGTCTAGAACAACGAATAGAAGACCTTGAACGAACTCGTTGAGATGAGCAATGACCTTCGACATTTCGTCAAGCAACGTTCCGAGTGCTAATTCGGGATCTGCAGGAGATATGAGATCGATTAGCGCTTTGTTCATCAGGTACTCGGCGAAATAGTACAGCGAGTTTCCATGGGTCTGGTGTACATAAGTTGCCAGGTCTTCTAGCGAGGAGTCGTCTGGAATGCTTGTCTTCGCGTGTTCTAGGGAATAGTGAAATGCAAAGTTGTTTCGTACTTCGTTTATAAGATTCTTAGGGCCGAAGTACGACTTGAGGTAGTCCAAAGACTCAGTTGCTGCCGGCTCAAGTAAGCCGGCATACGCCTTTGAAAGTTTGGTTTGGAAGTAGCCTTTTTGTAGAACTGACCATGATTCACTCAACTTTCCGACCAGGGGTCTAGCAAGGATAAAGGCCTGAGCGGCCTGCGCTTGGGCTACCCAAAGTGGCTCTTGGTCATACCGCGTGCAGAAGAACAGAATCTTATTCAGCGTGTTGACTTCGTTTAGAGCGTGAGCAAGCACGATGATTAGTGAACGCTCTTCGCTTGGTATGCCACGAAGCTGATCAACGGTGAAGCCGATTCGTTGAAGTCTCATTGAGTCGCCCAACGAATGAAAGTGACTTCCTCTTTCCAAGAGAGCGGCCACCTGTGAAGGTTGCGGTTGAAGGCAACAAAGTACCACGATGAAGACGCCAAACTTTTCATCAATTCATCTGGTAGTAGGAAATCATATTCATCGTAACCGTTGGAATCATTAAGTCGCGTTGTCAATCGACGCTCTGAGTCATGGTTTTGCCGTCTATATCGTCAAGAGTGGTAGGCGGCACGGTGCAGCAGCCAGGCGCTCCGCTGCACCGCGTGCCCCGGAACAGTCTGAAAGCAGGCACGGACCCTGCTAGTCAGATTCACTGTCCAGGTTCCTCATAAAAACGACTAATGCAAAAGAATTCATCTTGCTCCGAGGTAACCCCGAATCTACACTTGGTTACCAGCTCATCGTCACCACTGCCAAGGAAACCAATGGCCAATTTTTTTGCGTTCCGTTCCGTGTTGACAATGTCCATCGCGCTCGCTGCGACGGCGGCCCAAGCGCAAAGCTGCGAGGGGGGCGCCTATCTGAACCCCCAGCTGTTCAGCGGCGAGGCAGCCTCCCAGCATGCCCTGGCTGAACAAGAAATGCGCGCTTTCATGGCCACCACCGGGCTTTCGACGACGCCCCTTTATTCCATCAAGCATGTTGACGAAGTGACCTCCTCCAGCCGCGCGCCTTACTGCTGGATCTACAGCAACCAGGTGATGGGCCTGATGAGCGGCTACAAGCCTGTCGTGGTCAACAGCGAGGCCGGCCAGCCTTCCGTCCTGGCCATCACCGGCGCGGTGGCGGGCGGGCCCAAAGACCCTGGCGCGGTGGCGCTCAAAAGCCTGACCGAAGCCGATCAGCTGGCCGTTCTGGACCAGCTGAGGCGCTCCAAGTGCCTGGGCACCAGCGGCGGCGTGGAGACTGAAATCGTCAAGGCCGAAGGCCTGTGCGCCATCGTGGTGAACGTGCCGCCGCAGTCAACCGTGGGCCAGCAGGGCGTGATTGCCAAGGCGGTCTATGAATGGGACGACCAGACCTGGGCGGGCGTTGCGACGCGTGCGGGTTCGGCGCTCAAGGCGAGCGTCAAGGGTATGGCAGGGCGCTCCGAGAATGTTCACACGGCGCGCCTAGTCGTGGTGCCCACCAAGGGCACGAGTGTCGGCTTCGGCCTGTACGCCCACCCCAGCGTGCCGGCAGCAAACCTGAAAAAAGCGGCTTCCGTGTTTCAGGCGCTGTCGTCGCCTTCAAAGCCGCTGGCAGTTGCCCTTGACCTGGGACCCAGGTTTTCTTTTGTCGAGCCTAGTGCAGCGCAGCTTGAGAAGATGGGCGCTGCGATTGGGTTCAGGAAGTAAAGCCGAAGCCGAAAACCGCCTGTTTCTTTTTTGATAGCTGCCTGCGCAGGCGTTCATTGCGCCAAAGGCTGATTTGATGCTGAAATCAGCCGCCCGCTGGCCCTATCGCCCGGCAAGCCATAGCCACTGCCTGCAAAGTACAGCGGCCGTCAAGGCCGCTCGGCATCACCACAATTTCATGCGCTGTTTCAAGCGTTCGCTTGTTTACTGCCCAACCTGCCAGCCGCCGCCGAGCGACTGGATCAAGGCCACGGCGGTGGTCTGCCGGTCGGCCATGGCCTGCGCCAGCGTGCGGCGGGCATTCAGCGCCGTGGTCTGGGCGGTGATGACCTCGGTGAAGCCGACCTGGCCGCTGCGGTAGCGGTTGAGAACCTGCTGCTCGACCTGGTCGGCGGCTTCGGACGCCTGGCGGCGCAGTTCCTGCTGGGCCAGCAGCACGCGGGTGGCGGCCAGCTGGTCCTCGACATCCTGAAACGCCGTCAGCACGGTCTGCCGGTAGCGGGCGACAGCCTGCGTATGGGCCGCTTCGCTGCCCTCGACGCGGGCGCGGGTGGCGCCGGCATTGAACAGAGTCTGCGCCGCCGACAGGCCAATCGACCAGACACTGCTGGAGGCGCTGAACAAATCGGCCACCCGGCTGGCGCCAAAGCCATAGGACGCGCCCAGCGGCAGGCTGGGGTAGTAGGCGCTTCTGGCGATGCCGATCTGCTCGTTGGCGACGGCCACGCTGCGCTCGGCGCTGGCAATGTCGGGGCGGCGCTCCAGCAGGGTTGACGGCAGGCCGACCGGCACTTCGGGCACCAGCGGCTTCCAGGCGGTGGGCGCCAGCGAGAAACTGGCCGGCGCCTGGCCCACCAGCACCGCGATGGCATGCTCCAGCTGGGCGCGCTGGCGCGCCAGCCCGGCATCGTCGGCCTGCGCATTGGCCAGCTGGGTCTGCGCCTGCAGCACGTCGGTCTTGGCGGCCACGCCGGCGTTGTAGCGGTTCTGGGTGATCTCCAGGGTGCGGCGGTAGCCGGCCAGCGTGGTTTCGAGCAGTGCTTTTTGGGCGTCCGTCTGGCGCAGCGTCAGGTAGTTGATGGCCAGCTCGCCCTGGGCCGACAACCGGGCCGAGGCCAGGTCGGCGGCGCTGGCCTGGGCGCTGGCCGAGGCGCTTTCAACCGCCCGGCCAAGCCGTCCCCAGACATCGGGCTCCCAACTGGCGCCGATGCTCACGTCGTAGCTGTTGCCGATGCGTCCGCCGCTGCCGCTAGCGCTGTTCGAGCCGCTGCGCGAACGGTTGGCGCCGCCATTGAGCGTGACCGACGGGAACAACGACGAGCGCTGCTCGCGCACCAGCGCCCGCGCCTGGGCATAGGCGGCCACGGCGGCGGCGACGTTCTGGTTCGACACCTCCACCTGCGCCGCCAGCTGGTCCAGCACCGGGTCGCCGAACAGCTGCCACCACGGGCCGCGCTCCAGCGCATCGGCCGGCGCGGCGGGCGCCCAGCCGGCGGCTTCCTTGAAGCTGGCGATGTCTGGCATGGCGGGACGCTGGTGGTCGGGTCCGACGGCGCAGCCGCCCAGCGCCAGGGCCAGGGCGGCAAGGAGGGCCTGATGGAAGTGAAGTGTTGGACGCATGGGCCGCTTTATAGATTCGTCATTCCCGCGAAGGCGGGAATCCAGTCGGTGCAGGGCCAGGGCAGGTGTGGCCCCCTGGATTCCCGCCTTGGCGGGAATGACGGTGGTGGCAGGGCGATACAAGAAGGTCAGCATGACGGGCTTCATTGCATTTGCAGCGGACGCGCCGCAGGCGGCACGTCCGCCAGGTCATCATGCGGATGGCGGCTCAGCTCGCGCTCCGTCGGGCTGCGGTGGCGCAGCTTGTCGAGCAGCACATAGACGACCGGCGTGGTCAAGAGCGTCAGCAGCTGGCTGGCGATCAGCCCGCCAATGATGGTGATGCCCAGCGGCCGGCGCAGCTCGGCCCCTTCGCCGAAGCCGATGGCCAGCGGCAGCGCGCCCAGGATGGCCGCCAGCGTCGTCATCAGTATCGGCCGGAAGCGCAGCAGGCAGGCTTCGCGCACCGCCTCGACCGCGCTCAGGCCGCGCGCCCGCTCGGCGTCCAGCGCGAAGTCGATGATCAAAATCGCGTTTTTCTTGACAATGCCGATGAGCAGAAAAATCCCGATCAGCGCGATGATGGAGAAATCCATGCCGAACATCAGCAGCGCCAGCACCGCGCCGACGCCGGCCGATGGCAGCGTCGAGAGCACCGTCAGCGGATGCACCAGGCTTTCATACAGGATGCCCAGCACGATATAGATCACCACCAGCGCCGCCAGGATCAGCAGCGGCTGCTCGCTCTGCGACTCCTGGGCGCTGCGGGCGGTGCCGGCAAAGCTGCCGCGCACATTGATGGGCAGGCCGATGGCCGCTTCGGCCTGGCTGACTGCCGCCTGCGCATCGCTGAGCGTGCTGCCGGGGGCCAGGTTGTAGGAGATGGTGGTCGAGAGTTCGCCGTCCTCATGGCTGACCGCCGAGGGCGAGGACTTTTCGCTGAAGCGGGCAATCGCCGACAGCGGCACCATGGTGGTCACCCCCGCGCTGAGCGCCTGGCCGGAGGACTGGTCGCGCAGGCCCGGGTTCACGGCGGTGGAACTGCTGGCCGTTCCCGTGCTGGTGGAAGTGGTGCTGGTGCCGCTTGTCGTGGAGGTCGCCGTGCTGGCGGTGCTGGCCGCAGTGAAGGTGCTGGCGGTCGTGGCCGACGTGGCGTTTTTCGCCGGCACATAGATGTCCTTGAGCGCCTCGGGGCTGCCGATGTAGCGCTGCGCGACCTGCATGATGACGTGGTACTGGTTCAGCTCGCCGTAGATGGTGGATACTTGGCGCTGGCCGAAGGCGTTGTAGAGCGCGTTGTCGACATCGCGCGAGCTGATGCCCAGCCGCGCCGCGCTTTCCTTGTCGACCGTGACCATGGTTTCCACGCCGTTTTCCTGCTGGTCGGTGTCCACGTCGGTCAGTGCCTCGGCGGTCTTCATCTGCGCGGCCAGGCGCGTGGCCCACTGGCTCAGGTCGGCGGCGTTGTCGCTTTTCAGGGTGTACTGGTAGGTCGAGTTGCTCTGGCGCCCGCCGCCGCGCAGGTCCTGCACCGGGTTCAGGAACAGGCTGACGCCGGTGACCTGCGCCAGCTGCGGCCGCAGCCGGGCAATCACCGCCTGACCGCCTTCGGTGCGTTCCCCCAGCGGCTTGAGGTTGAAGAACATGAAGCCGCCGCCGGCCCGCGAGCCGCCGGTGAAGCCGACCACCGCGTCCACCGCCGGGTCGGCGCGGATGATGTCCACCAGCTGCTTGAGCTTGGCCTGCATCGCCTGGAACGAGATGCTGCGGTCGGCGCGCAAGCCGCCGTTGATCTGGCCGCTGTCCTGCTGCGGAAAAAAGCCTTTCGGCGCGGCAATGTAGAGATAGACGTTCAGCCCGACGACCGCCAGCAGGATCAGCATGACGATCAGCTTGCTGCCCAGCGCCCAGTCGAGCGAGACTTCGTAGCCGCGCAGCAGGCGGTTGAAGCCGTTTTCAAAGGCGCGGGCGATGCGGCCCGGCGGCTTGCCGGCCGACTGGGGCTTGAGCAGCCAGGCGCACATCATCGGCGTGGTGGTGAGCGAGATCACCAGCGAGATCATCACCGCCGCCGACAGCGTGACGGCGAACTCGCGGAACAGCCGGCCGGTCTGCCCGCCCATGAACAGCAGCGGAATGAACACCGCCACCAGCGACAGGCTGATCGACAGCACGGTGAAGCCGACTTCGCGCGCGCCCAGCAGCGCCGCCTTGAAGCGGTCCATGCCGGCCTCAATGTGGCGGCTGGTGTTCTCCAGCACCACGATGGCGTCATCGACGACGAAGCCAGTCGCCACCGTCAGCGCCATCAGGCTCAGGTTGTTCAGGCTGAAGCCCATCAGGTACATCACGCAGAAAGTGCCCAGCAGCGACACCACGGTGGCCACGGCCGGGATGAAGGTGGCGCGGGCGCTGCGCAAAAAGGCGCTGACCACCAGCACCACCAGCGCAATCGAGATCAGCAGCGTGAGCTCGATTTCGCGCAGCGAGGCGCGGATCGAGTTGGTGGAATCGGACGCGACCTGCAGCTGCACATCGGGCGGCAGCTGCGCCTGCAGCTCGGGCAGCAGGGCGCGCACGCCATCGACCGTGGCGATCACGTTGGCGTCGGGCTGGCGGGTGACCAGCACGATGATGGCCGGCTGGCCGTTGAACAGGCCCACGGTGTTGATGTTTTCCACGCCGTCGCTGACTTCGGCCACGTCGCCCAGGCGAATCGCCGCGCCGTTGCGCCAGGCAATGACCAGCCCGGTGTAGTCGCTGGCGCGCAGCCCGCCCGAGGCAGTGTTGCCGCCAGCGTAGATCTGCAGCCGCTGGCCGTTGCCCTCGATGGCGCCGCGCGGCCGGTTGGCGTTGGAGGCCTGCAGGGCAGCGCGCACGTCCTCCATGCTGACGCCGTGGCGGTTCAGGGCGAAGGGCAGCAGATCGACCCGCACGGCGGGCAGCGAGCCGCCGCCGAGTTCCACGTCGCCGACGCCAGGCACCTGGGCAATTTTTTGCTGGATCAGGTTGGAGACCTCATCGTAGATCTGGCCGGGCGAGCGGGTTTTGGAGGTCAGCGCCAGGATGATGACCGGCGAGGAGGCCGGGTTGGCCTTGCGGTAGGTCGGGTTGCTGCGCAGCGTGGCGGGCAGGTCGGCCCGGGAGGCGTTGATGGCGGCCTGCACTTCTCTAGCGGCGGCGTCGATCTTGCGGTTTAGCTCGAACTGCAGGCTGATGCGGGTCGAGCCGGTGCCGCTGCTGGAGGTGATTTCGTTGACGCCGGCGATGGTGGCCAGGCGCCTTTCCAATGGGGTGGCGACGCTGCTGGCCATGGTGCCGGGGCTGGCGCCGGGCAGCGAGGCGCTGACCGAGATTACCGGGTAATCGACCTGGGGCAGGGGGGAGACGGGCAGCACGAAGAAGGCGCCTATGCCGGCCAGGGCCAGGCCGATGGTCAGCAGGACGGTGGCGATGGGGCGGTTGATGAACGGGCCAGACAGGTTCATTGCTTTGTTCCTGTCGTTGGCTGGCTTACGCAAGGGTTGATCTGGGCTTGGGTTTTTTCTGCGTTGGCCTGCTGGCCGGGGGTTGCCCGGCGGCAAGTAACTTTCTTTTGCTTCGCCAAAAGAAAGTCACCAAAGAAAAGGCGACCCGCAGTCTGGGGCCTTGCGCTTCGCTTCAGGCAACCTGTGCTGGTCAAGCAAAGCGGGGGTCTCGTGCAAACTCGCCTGCGGCTCAGACAAGCACGAGCCCTGATCCCGCTTTGCTTGACCAGCACTGGCCCAGCCAGGTCGGGACTGGCGGGAGCGGATTTGGGGCGGCCCCCATCCCAGCCTTCCCCGAGCGGGGGAAGGAGCAAGGCGGGGAAGCGTGTGACGAGGCGAAGAGCTGTTTTTGCATCAAAAGTGCTACTAGCGAAGGCAGCGCCTGCGCAAACAGCTATTGAATTAGTAGCATTTTTGACCTGAACCTGAACCTGAACCTGAACCTGAACCTGAACCTGAACCTGAACCTGAACCTGGCGCTGGCTCTGGGCGCGGTGGCTGTTTGGCTGTTCGGCTGTTTGGACTTCAATCCCCGCTTGTCCCGTTCTGACTGGGCCTGTGATGACCCGAAAAAACGAGATCAGGGCGGCGCGCTGTTTGAGCGTAACGAAGTGAAGCGAGTTTGCGCCGACCCCCGTTTTTTCGGGGCAGCGCAGGTTGCCCGTAGCGCAGCGAAGGGACCCAGGCAGCCGGGTCGCCTTTTCTTTGCTTACTTTCTTTTGGCGAAGCAAAAGAAAGTGAGTAGCCGCCGGGCTACCCCCGGCCAGCAGGTCAACGAAAGGAAAACCAATACCTAAATCAACCCCAGACCAAGCAGAATCCAAAGTCAACAAATTGCTATCAATTAAAGAGCTGCCAGCGCAAGCAGAACAAGCGCCAAAGCCATAAAAAGCATAAAAATCAGACAACAGCAGCATCCACCCGCTCCTTGCGCCCAAACCGCCGCCCCAGCCGGTCAAACCCGAGGTAAATCACCGGCGTCGTGAACAGCGTCAATACCTGGCTCACAATCAGCCCGCCAAAAATCGCCAGCCCCAGCGGCCGCCGCAACTCCGCTCCCTCGCCAAACCCCAGCATCAGGGGCACGGCCGCGAACAGCGCCGCCAGCGTCGTCATCAAGATCGGCCG
>JAQGNK010000059.1 GCA_028291905.1 Polaromonas sp. | reverse complement strand
TGTCACGCTCTTTTGGGCTGCGCCAGGCTGCCCCCATGCAACAGCGAGTGGCGCCCTGGTCTTTGGCCGCCTGGGCCGCCTCCATCACTTCGGTCAGCGGCATCAGTTTGGTGGCATCGACGCCGCTATCGGCGCTGGCCGCTTGCGGGCAGTAGCCGCAGTCTTCGGGGCAGCCGCCGGTCTTGATGGACAGCAGCGTCGAGAGCTGCACTTCGTTGGCATCAAAATTTTCGCGATGCACCTGCTGCGCGCGATACAGAAGGTCCATGAGCGGCAGCTCGTACAGGGACGCCACGTCAGCGACTTCCCAGCGAAGCGGGGGTTTCAGGGCGGTGGAAGGGGCGGGTGCGCGGCGCAGGGAGGAAACGGGAATAGTGGTAATGGTGGTCATGTAGTTTTCTCAGGTGAGGAAGGCCGGTATGAAGGGGATGCAGTGAACACCCTTTTGAGGGCCGTAGCGTCCAGGTGGGCCGCCACGGCGGCGGGTGTTGCTGTGTCGAGCCAAGGCACCACGCCCAGGCTCGGAGTCTGATGCCGGCGCGTCATTTCATGGTGAAGGCTAGCCAGGTTGTCGGCGATGTGCGCCATGTCGGGATCAACGGTATTGGCAATCCACCCGGCCAGCAGCAAACCACGCGCCCGAATCGCCTCGGCCGTCAGCAGCGCATGGCTGATGCAGCCCAGGCGCAGGCCGACTACCAATATCACTGGCAGGCCAAGGGCTACTGCCAGGTCTGCCGTGTCCCAATCGGGCCCGAGAGGCACGCAAAATCCGCCCACGCCTTCGACCACGATGACATCGGCGCGGCTGGCCACATGGAGGGCGGCAGACAGAATCGTCGCCGGGTCGATCAACCGGCGCTCCAAGGCGGCGGCGATCTCGGGCGCGCACGCGGCCTCGAATTGCAGTGGCCCGACTTCGGCGTCGGTGAGTCGCACCGAGCTCACCTGGCGTAAGGCTTGCACATCGTCATTGGTCAACCGGCCATCGATGAGCGTTGTGCCGGCGGCCACGGGCTTCAAGCCTGCGCTGCGCCAGCCTTGCTGCGCGCACCAGTGCAGTAACGCCGCGCTGACATGGGTTTTGCCTGCGCCGGTATCGGTGCCGGTAACAAAGCAGCCGTGCAGCGCTTGAGGATCCAAGGCGAATGGGGTCATGACAACTCCCGGGCTGCCAACGCCAGACCATCGACCAGGCGCTGCACATCCTTGGCACTGTGAACAGCGCTCAGGGTGATGCGCAGCCGGGCAGTACCGACCGGCACTGTGGGGGGGCGGATAGCAGGTACCCATAGATCTTGTTCATCCAGGACGGCCATTAGCGCCAGGGCGGCTTCATTGCTACCGACGATCAGCGGCTGAATGGCGGTACTTGACTCTGCCAGCCGCCAGCCCAGCGCCGGGTGCGTGGCGATCAGTTCAGCAAGCCCTTCACGGAGCTGATTGATCCGTTGTTGCAGTTGTGCGCGGCGCCGGTCACCTTCGGCACTGCCTATAAGCCGCAGGCTCTCGCGCAGGGCATGGGCCACAGCGGGCGGTGCGGCAGTGGTGTAGATATACGAACGGGCGGACTGCACCAGCCAGTCGATAATGGTCGGATGCGCGGCGACAAAAGCGCCGCCCACGCCGGCCGCCTTGCCCAGCGTGCCCATGTAAATCAGGCGCTCGCTGCGCAGGCCAAAATGGGAAAGACTGCCCCGGCCCTCGGTACCGAGCACGCCAAAGCCATGGGCGTCGTCCACGATCAGCCAGGCATCAAAGCGCTCGGCCAGCTCCAAGAGCGCCGGCAGATCAGCCAGATCTCCGTCCATGCTGAAGACCGCATCGGTTACGATCAGTTTGATGGAGGTGGCACAGTGTTCCAGCCGGCTGGCTAGCACACTGAGGTTGCGGTGGGCGTAGCGCTGCATCGGGGCCCTGGCCAGTAAGGCGCCGTCAATCAGGGAAGCATGGTTTAGCTTGTCGGCAAAGATGGTGGCACTGGCGTCACCCAGCGCCGTAAGTAACGCCACATTAGCCAGGAAGCCGGTGCAAAAATACAGCGCTTGGGCATTTGGAATGCTGGTTTCGAGCCTGGTGGCAAGATCGCCTTCCAGCATGGCATGCGCGCGCGAGTGGCCGCTGATGAGGTGCGAGGCGCCGCTGCCTGCGCCGAACTGCTGCGCGCCTTCAGCTAGTGCCTGGATCAGGGCCGGATGATTGGCAAAACCAAGATAGTCGTTGCTGCCAAAGACCAGGAGCTCGCGCGCCGGGTGGCCGCACTGGCTGACCACCTGGCGCGGTGCGCACGGTGACTCGGCGACGCGGCGCAGGCGCGTGAGTCCCTGAGCGTCGCGCTCAAGCCGTTGGCGGTTCAAATGGTCTATCAGCATCGCAAGCATTCAGAGTTTGGTTCAAGACGTCGTCCAGCGTCGCCAGCAGGCGCTCGGCCAGCCAGCCTGACAGGCGATCGTCCAGCAAGTAGGGCGGCATGAGGTACACCGTGCGACCGATCGGGCGAATCAGCAATTCGTGCACGCGGCCCGCCAAATGGAACCGCTCCGCAAAACGTGCCCCAGTAAGCGGTTCGCGCACTTCAAAAGCCCAGATCATGCCGATCTGACGGAAGTGTTCAACACGCGCATCGGTTCGCAGCGGTGCCAGTGCGGCCGTCACTGTTGCGGCCCGTTGCCGGTTGTGCGCAAGCACGCCGACCTGCTCGAAGCGGTCGAGCACTGCCAGCGCCGCGCGGCAGGCCAGCGCATTGCCAGTGTAGGAGTGCGAATGCAAAAAGCCGCGCGCCACATCGTCGTCAAGGAAGGCTTGATAGACGCGGTCGCGCGATAGCACCAGCGATAGCGGTAGGTAGCCGCCGCTAATACCCTTGGACAGGCAAATCAGGTCGGGCCAGATGCGAGGCTGACCCGGCAGGGCCGCCTGCTCGAACGCAAAAAAGGTGCCGGTACGTCCGCAGCCTACGG
>JAQGNK010000036.1 GCA_028291905.1 Polaromonas sp. | reverse complement strand
CGCCGCGACGGCTGTCGGCGGAATGATCGCGGGCCTCGGCGGCGCGTGCCTCACGCTCTTCTATCCGGGAAGCTGGAACGAAGGCGTCTCCAGCGGCCAGGGCCTCATCGCGGTGGCGCTGGTGATCTTCGCGCGCTGGAGCCCGATCCGCTGCGTCGGCGCTGCGCTGCTGTTCGGCGGCGCCGGCGCGATCGGCCCGGCGCTGCAATCGGTCGGCGTCGGCTGGGGCTACCACCTGTTCAACATCGTTCCCTACGTGCTCACCCTGCTGATCCTGGTCATCACATGCCGTCCCGGCAGCGTGATCGCCGGCAGCCCGGGCGAGCTGTCATCCCGATAAAGCAAGGAGAGATTCCAAGTGACCGGACTCGGCGGACTCAACAAATCTAAGCACGGTGTCGTCATGGGGCTGGTGCAGCTGCAACTGCCGGTTGTCGTCACGCCAGACGACCTTGCCGCGCAATCAAAGCGCATCTGCGACATGGTGGCCAAGGCGCGCCGCAATCAGGGCACGATGGACCTGGTGGTGTTCCCGGAGTACGCGCTGCACGGCCTGAGCATGGACACCAATCCCGACATCATGTGCTCCCTGGACGGCCCGGAGGTGGCGGCCTTCAAGCAGGCCTGCGTGGACAACCGCATCTGGGGCTGCTTTTCCATCATGGAACGCAACCCCGGCGGCAACCCCTACAACAGCGGCCTGATCATCGACGACACCGGCGGCATCCGCCTGTACTACCGCAAGCTGCACCCCTGGGTGCCGGTGGATCCCTGGGAGCCCGGCAACCTGGGCGTGCCGGTGTGCGACGGCCCCAACGGCAGCCGCCTGTCGCTGATCATCTGCCACGACGGCATGTTTCCCGAAATGGCCCGCGAAGCCGCCTACCAAGGCGCCGACATCATTTTGCGCACCGCCGGCTACACCGCCCCGATCCGCCACGCCTGGAAGATCACCAACCAGGCCAATGCCTTCTGCAACCTGGCCTACACCGCCCATGTCTGCATGGGCGGCAGCGACGGCAGCTTCGACTCGATGGGCGAGGGCATGTTCTGCAGTTTCGACGGCACGGTGATGGTGCAGGGCGGCAGCCGGCCGGATGAGATCATCACCGCCGAGCTGCGGCCCGACCTGGTGCGCGAGGCCCGCGCGGGCTGGGGCGTGGAAAACAACCTGTACCAGCTCTACCACCGAGGCTATGTGGCGGTCAAGGGCGGCGCCCAGGACTTTCCCTACACCTACATGCGCGACATGGCGGCGGGGCAGTACAAGCTGCCCTGGGACGTGCAGGTGACCGACGGCACGCCGTGCGGCTTCGAGCCGCCCACGCGCGCTTACAAAGGGCCGGAGGCAAATCCTTACCCGCAAACGCCGTCCCAGGCGGCGGACTGACCATGGCCGCCCCCCGCTTTGTCCAGGCGCTTCCCTACGCCTGGCCCTACAACGGCGCCCTGCGCGCCGACAACACCGCCCTCATCGTCATCGACATGCAGACCGACTTTTGCGGCGTCGGCGGCTATGTCGATGCAATGGGCTACGACATCTCGCTGACGCGCGCGCCCATCGAGCCGATCGCCCGCACCCTGGCGCGGCTGCGGCAGCTGGGCTTCACCATCCTGCACACCCGCGAAGGCCACCGGCCCGACCTGTCGGACTTGCCGGCCAACAAGCGCTGGCGCTCGCGCCAGTCCGGCGCGGACGGCCTGGGCATCGGCGACGCCGGCCCCTGCGGCCGCATCCTGGTGCGCGGCGAGCCCGGCTGGGAGATCATTCCCGAGCTGGCGCCCCTGCCCGGCGAAGGGGTGATCGACAAGCCCGGCAAGGGCTCGTTCTATGCCACCGACCTGGACATGGTGCTGCGCCTGGCCGGCATCGAAAACCTGATCCTGGCCGGCATCACCACCGACGTGTGCGTCCACACCACAATGCGCGACGCCAACGACCGGGGCTATGAATGCCTGCTGCTGTCCGACTGCACCGCCGCCACCGACCCGGCCAACCACCAGGCTGCGCTGAACATGGTGACGATGCAGGGCGGCGTGTTCGGCGCGCATGCGACTTGCAACGCGCTGCTCGATGCGCTGGCCGGCCTCTAGGCCGCGTTCGCTGTGGCCGGCAAACCGTTTTCATCATCAAAAATGGCTCTGGCGCAGGCAGCTATTGCGCAAGAAGCTATCAAAAAAATAGCGCGCAAACCCGGGAAATTTTGCCCCGGCCCCACCCGAGGATTCCAGGAGCCACCATGACCCAGCCCGCCCATCCTGACCATCGCGCCGCCCAGATCGGCGGCCTGCCGCCGGCCACCGGCGCCCTGACGCTGGAAACCTGGAACCTGACCAAGCGCTTTGGCAGCTTCACCGCGATGGACAAGGTGTCGATGCGGGTCGAGCCGGGCACGGTGCATGCCTTGCTGGGCGAGAACGGCGCGGGCAAGAGCACGCTGGTCAAGTGCGTGGCCGGCTTCCAGCGGGCCGAGGAAGGCAGCATCCTGATCGACGGGCGCGAGCAGGACATCGCCAATCCGGTGATTGCCCGCGCCCTGGGGCTGGGCATGGTGTACCAGCATTTCACCCTGGCGCCTGGCATGACCGTGGCCGAGAACCTGCTGCTGGCCGGTGACAGCGTGCCGCTCTTGATCGACTGGCGCGCCAAGCGGGCCGAGCTGCAGGCCTTTTTGGCCGGCACGCCGTTCAGCCTGGACCTGGATGCCCGCCCATCCGAGCTGGCCGCCGGGGAAAAGCAGAAGCTCGAACTGCTCAAGCAACTTTATTTGAAACCGCGCCTGTTGATCCTGGACGAGCCGACCTCGGTGCTGACGCCGCAGGAGGCCGACGAGGTGCTGGGCCATGTGCGCGCCTTTGCCCGCAGCGGCCAGTGCACCGTCATCATCATCACCCACAAGTTCCGCGAGGTCATGGCCTATGCCGATGCGGTCACGGTGCTGCGCCGGGGCAAGGCAGTGCACCACTGCCGCGTGGCCGACACCACGCCCGCCC
The DNA here is from genome assembly GCA_028291905.1 of Polaromonas sp. Taxonomy (GTDB): domain Bacteria; phylum Pseudomonadota; class Gammaproteobacteria; order Burkholderiales; family Burkholderiaceae_C; genus Polaromonas. The sequence continues at coordinate 24,544 of JAQGNK010000036.1, read as the reverse complement.
TGCTGGCGCAGGCCATGATGGGCGACGCCAGCGCGGCCCTGGTGCCGTCTGAAATCGAGCGGGTGCCCGCGCCGCATGCCAGGGACGCCAGGGACAGGCCGCCAGGGCCGGGCAGGGTGGCCCTGCAGGTGGAACGCCTGAGCGCCCTGGGCGACCGGGGCACGCTGGCGCTGCACGAGGTCAGCCTGACGGTGAAGGCCGGCGAAATCCTGGGCGTGGCCGGCGTCTCGGGCAACGGCCAGCGCGAGCTGGTCGAGGCCCTGGTCGGGCAGCGGCCCCGGCTGTCGGGCCTGGTGCAGGTAATGGGCGAGCCCTACGCCGGAAGCCGCCAGCAAAACCACCGGCTCAAGGTGCGCAGCCTGCCGGAGGAGCCCTTGCGCAATGCCTGCGTGGGCGACCTGTCGGTGGCCGAGAACATGGCGCTGCGCGACTTCGACCAGCCGCCGCTGAGTCGGGGCGGCCTGCTGCGCTTTTCGGCCTGGCGCAGCCGCGCCCGCGACTGGATTGCCGAGTACGGCGTCAAGACCCAGGGCGAGGGCGCGCCGATCCGCAGCCTGTCGGGCGGCAATGTGCAGCGCGCCGTGCTGGCGCGCGAACTCGCCGGCGACATCAATGTCCTGATTGCCGCCAACCCGGTGTTCGGCCTCGATTTCGCGGCGGTCAGCGAGATTCACGGCCGCCTGCGCCAGGTGCGCCAGCACGGCGCCGGCGTGCTGCTCATCAGCGAAGACCTGGACGAGCTGCTGGCGCTGGCCGACCGCATTGTGGTGATGAGCGAAGGGCGCTTGGTGTTTGAAACCAGCGCCGCCCTGGCCGACCGCCATGAGCTGGGCGCCCACATGGGCGGCGGCCATGCGGGCGCCGCCGCTCAACCGGAAAAGGCAGCCGCATGACCACAGCGCTTCAAACTTCAGCCTCCCTCACGCTGGCAGCCGAGCCGTTCGCCTTCAGCTTCGAGCCGGCGCGCACCGCCCTGGTCATCATCGACATGCAGCGCGACTTCATCGAGCCCGGCGGCTTCGGCCAAACGCTGGGCAACGACGTGTCGCTGCTCGCGGCCATCGTGCCGGCCTGCCAGGCCGTGCTGGCGGCCTGGCGGGCCAGGGGTGGGCTGGTGGTGCATACCCGCGAAGCCCACCGGGCCGACCTGTCCGACTGCCCGCCCGCCAAGCGCAACCGGGGCAACCCCAGCCTGCGCATCGGCGACATGGGCGCGATGGGGCGCATCCTGATTGCCGGCGAACCGGGCAACCAGATCATTGAAGCGCTGGCGCCCGTGGCTGGCGAAATCGTCATCGACAAGCCCGGCAAGGGTGCGTTTTACGCGACTGGCCTGCATGAGCTGCTGCAGCAGCGCGGCATCAGCCATTTGATCTTCATGGGCGTGACGACCGAGGTGTGCGTGCAAACCTCGATGCGAGAAGCCAACGACCGGGGCTACGACAGCCTGCTGCTGACAGACTGCACAGAGAGCTATTTCCCGCATTTCAAGGCTTCGGCCGTGGCCATGGTCCATGCCCAGGGCGGCATTGTCGGCTGGACCGCTGGCAGCGCAGGCCTGTTGCAAGTCCTGGCAAATCTGGCGCATTTGCCGGACGAGCAACGCTGTTAGAGTGCCTGCTCATGGACATCACGACGCCTCGACCCAGCCCGACACCTGCCGCATTGCCTGCTGTCCGAATCTCCCGCGCTGAGGAGGTGTATGAGCAACTCAAGCGCGATATTGGCGAGTTCAAGCTGGTGCCGGGCGACCGTTTCACCGAAAACGAAATCAGCGAGCGGCTGGCCGTGTCGCGCACGCCGATACGCCAGGCGCTGGTCAGGCTGCAGCAGGAAGGCTATGTGGAGGTGCTGTTTCGCAGCGGCTGGCGTGTGCTGCCTTTTAATTTCGAGCAGTTCGAGCAGCTCTACGACCTGCGCATGGTGCTGGAGACCACCGCCGCCCACCGGCTCTGCGACGACGGACTGCATGCTGCCTGCACCGTGAACCGGGCGCTGCTGGGCGAGTTGGCGGCGATCTGGCTGGCGCCGCTGGAAGGGCGCAGCGCTGACATGGCGCAGGTCAGCCAGTGGGACGAGGCGTTTCACTGCACCCTGGTCAGCGCTGCCGGCAATACCGAGATGGCGCGGGTTCACCGCGACGTGACCGAACGCATCCGCATCATCCGCCGGCTCGACTTCACCAAGCCGGCGCGCATCGACGCCACCTACGAAGAGCATGCCCAGATCCTGGGCGCCATCCAGCGCAAGCGCGGCGATCAGGCCGCGATGCTGCTGCGCGCCCACATCCAGAGCAGCCAGGCCGAGGTGCGCAAGATCACCCTGCACCAGGTTCACATGGCGCGGCAGGCCGGGCTGGGCTGACGAAAAGCCAGGCCACGACTGCCGGCGCTGCGCTGGTTGCAACTTGGAGCGCAATCACCTTGATTGGCAACAGCTGCTGCGTGGCAATCAATTTGCTATAAATTAAATAGCTGCCAGCGCAAGCATTGCTTGCGCTGGGGCATTTTTATGATTGAAAACCGTTGGCTGATCAAACCGAAGCCGCTTCAGGCGACCAGCGGCGCGTCCTGCATCGCCTCGGTCTGCTCGACCAGCATGTCGACCTGGCCCTTCCAGTAGTCGCTGGAGCCGAACCATGGGAAGTTGATCGGGAAGATCGGGTCGTGCCAGCGCTGCGCCAGCCAGGCGCTGTAATGCACCAGGCGCAGCGTGCGCAGCGGCTCGATCAGCGCCAGCTCGCGCCGGTCGAACTCGCCGAACTCGTCGTAACCGTCTACCAGCGCGCCCAGCTGCCGCAGCTGCTGGGGCCGGTCGCCGGACAGTAGCATCCACAGGTCCTGCACCGCCGGGCCGCTGCGGGCATCGTCCAGATCGACGAAATGCGGCCCGGCCAGCGGCAGGCCCTCGGGCGTCCACAGGATGTTGCCGGGGTGGCAGTCGCCATGCAGGCGCAGCTGGCGCGCATGGGGAACACTGTCAAACACGCCTTTGGCAACCGCCATGGCTTCTTCGAAAGCCTGGCGCCAGCGCGACTCCATGTCCAGCGGCAAATAGCCGCCGGCCAGCAAGATGCTCTGTGAATCGTGGCCGAACGTCTGCAGGTTCAGCGCCGGCCGATGCACAAAAGGCCGGGCGCCGCCAACCGTGTGGATGCGCGCCAGGAAGCGGCCGATCCATTCCAGCACCTCCAGGTTGTCCAGCTCGGGCCGGCGGCCGCCCCGGCTGGGCGACACGCTGAAGCCAAAGCCCTTGAAATGGTGCAGCGTGGCGCCGTTCAATTCCAGCGCGCCGACCACCGGGATCTCGGCGGCCATCAGCTCGGCGGCGAAGGCATGCTCTTCGGCGATCTGCTCGCCCGTCCAGCGGCCGGGCCGGTAGAACTTGACGACCACCACGTCGCCGGCCAGATCGGCAGTGCCGACCGGGCTTTCCAGATGCACCTGGTACACCCGGTTTTCATAGCTGGACAGCGCCATCAGCCGGCCGTCGCCCCACAGGCCGACGCTGGCCAGCGCGTCCAGCACCACGTCGGGCGTCAGGTGTTCATAAACATGCACGTCGTCGCGCGCGGCGGCAGCCTTGTTGTATTGGGTCATGCCTGATTGTCGTTCCACCTGCGGCCTGGCTCCAAGCTGTGCCGCAGACGCAAGAAAGCCCGCCGGCGCAATGGCGGGCGGGCTGGGCGCGGCGGGCTGCGGCCGCGTTCGGGATAAGGCGCTAAGGCGCTTATTTCAGCGTCAGGGTCACGTCGATGTTGCCGCGGGTGGCGTTCGAGTACGGGCAGACCTGGTGGGCGGCGTCGATCAGTTCCTGGGCGGCGGCGCGGTCCATGCCGGGCAGCGAGATGTCCAGGCGGGCGGCAATGCCGTAGCCGTTCGGAATCTTGCCCAGGTCAACAGCGGCGTCAATGCTGAGATCGGCCGGCAGGGTGATCTTCTTCATGCCGGCCACCGCCTTCATGGCGCCGATGAAGCAGGCCGAATAGCCGGCGGCAAACAGCTGCTCGGGGTTGGTGCCGTTGCCGGTGGTGCCGGGCGAGCTGAGGGTGACGTTCAGGCGCGCGTCGCTGGACTTGGCTTCACCGTCGCGGCCGCCGGTGGTGTGGGTTTCAGCGGTGTACAGCACTTTTTCGAGTTGCGTGGTCATGGTATTTCCTTTGAAGAATGCCTCGGTGTCGAGGCGGGTTGAAAAGCGGTTGAAAAAATAAAAACAAAGGCGTTTAAAACATTCAGCCGGCCAGCCGCTGGCGCAGGGCCTGCATCTGCCGGGTCAGCGCGACCAGCTCGGGAACGGCGCACTGGGTGGCGCTCAGGACGCAGCCCGGTATCTTGGCCGCCTGCGCCTTGAGGACACGCCCGGCCGGCGTCAGCGTGATGTGGACCCGGCGCTCGTCGTCCACGGCGCGCAGCCGCGTCACCAGGCCCGAGGCTTCCATCCGCTTGAGCAGCGGCGTGAGAGTGCCCGAATCCAGGAACAGCCGTTCGCCCAGCGCCGACACCGTCAAGCCGTCATGCTCCCACAGTACCAGGAGCACCAGGTACTGCGGATAGGTCAGCCCCAGTTCATCAAGCAGTGGTTTGTACAGCCGCGTCATGGCCAGCGAGGTCGAATACAGCGCAAAGCACAGCTGGTTGTCCAGCTGCAGCATGGCGTCTGCATTCGCGCTGTCGGGCGTTAGGGTGGCTGTGTCGTTAGGCATGGCCGAATTGTACTGTGCAATTTAATTGCGCGCAATTGAATTTATTGAAAATCTTGCTTTCAGGTCATGCAGACGCAAGGCGCGGCTGGAAAAGCGCAGTACTAAACTTGCGGGTCATGCAAAAAACCAGCACACCTTTTTCCGGTAAATCCATCGGCAAGTCGTCCGCCAAGGCCCTGGCCGCCGCCCATGCCCCAAAGGCCGCCCAGGTCATCGAGGAACTGCGGCCCGGCCAGTCCATCGAACTGCTCAAGGAGCTGCACATCCTGACCCGCGAGGGCAAGCTCAACCAGGACACCCGGCGCAAGCTCAAGCAGGTCTATCACCTGTACCACTTCATCGCGCCGCTGCTGGAGGAGGCCGCCGCCAAAGGGCAGGGCTTTTCGCTGGCCGACCATGGCGCCGGCAAGTCCTACCTGGGCTTCATCCTGTACGACCTGTTCTTCAACGTGGCGCATGCCGGCCAGAAGCCGAGCGGTCGGATTTATGGCATCGAGACCCGCGCCGAACTGGTCGAAAAATCCCGCGCGCTAGCGGCGCGGCTGGGCTTTGCCAACATGTCCTTTTTAAACCTGACGGTGGCGGACGCCACGCTGTCGGACGCGCTGCCGCCCACGGTCGATATCGTGACCGCCCTGCATGCCTGCGACACCGCGACCGACGACGCCATCGCCTTCGGCCTGGCGCGCGGTGCGCGCCACATGGTGCTGGTGCCGTGCTGCCAGGCCGAGGTGGCCGGCGTGCTGAAAAAGTTCCGCGCCCTGAACCTGAACAGGAACCCGCTGGCCGAACTCTGGCGCCATCCGCTGCACACCCGCGAGTTCGGCAGTCAGATCACCAACGTCCTGCGATGCCTGCAGCTCGAAGCCAACGGCTACCAGGTCACGGTGACCGAACTGGTGGGCTGGGAGCATTCGATGAAAAACGAGCTGATCCTCGCCAGCCGCCCGGCCACGCCCAACCCGGCCAAGACCGTGGCCGCGCAGACCCGCCTGCGGCAGGTGCTGGATGAGCTGGGGCTGGGCGAGCTGGCGGCGCGGTTTGCGGTGGCGGCTGCGCGGCCCTGAGCCGGAATTCAAGCAAAAAAGGCCTGCAGCGCAGGTAATGCCTGCGCAGAAAGCTATTGAATACATAGCAGACAGGCGCTGGAGGAAACCCGCGCCTGCCCTCAAGCGTTCAGGATGTGCGTGCCTTCTTTCCGGGCCACGCCCGCCGCACACAGTTCCTCGCACAGCGCCTCCAGCCACGGCGCAAGCGCGGTTTCCTCAAAAAACCTGGCCCTGATCTGCTCGAAATAGGGCGTGGCGGCCGCCCAGCGGGTAAAGCTGTCCATCGGCTGGCGCTGGACTTCAAGCAGCTTGAATTTCAGCAGCACCTTGACCGCATGCCGCGCATGCCTGGGCGGACTGGCGACAAAGGAATCGAGCCGCTGCCGCGCCCTGGCCATGATGTCAGGGCCGAAGGCAAACAGCCTGCCGTGGCCGGGGATCACGATTTTTGGATCAAGGCTTTCAATCAGGTCCAGCGTGGCCGAGACTTCCTCAAACGCATCGGCGCCCTCCAGTTCGGGAAACACCACGCCAAAGCCGTTTTCCCACAGCGCATCGGCCGAAATCAGCACCCGGCTTTCAGGGTTGAAAAAAATCACCGAATGCGGATCGTGGCCCGCCGCGGCATGGATTTGCCATTCGGCGGCGCCAAACCGGATCGCGGTGCCGGGCTGCAGCGTGCCGTCGAAGGTGTACCGGGGGCACGACTGGCCGGTCGGCAGGTAGGTCAGCGCCGCCGCATCCCACCGGGCCACCTGCTGCGCCTGGCCGGGCGGAATCAGGGTTTGCAGCGCCGGGTAGCGCGCCTGCAGGGCGGCGTTGCCGCCGCAATGGTCGCTGTGCAGATGCGTGTTCACCAAGGTGTCGAGCGTCCGCCCGCCCAGCATGCCCTCGACCAGTGCCAGGGTCTGCGGCGCATGGGTGCAGTAGCCGCTGTCCACCAGCAGGGTGCTGTCGTCTCCGATGAACAGGATGTTGTTGGCCGACAGCCAGCCGCGCTCGAAAACATGCAGTCCGGCGGGCAGATCGTGGGGAGCGAGGGTCATGAATCATCCGGTTCATCAAGCAGCACAGGCCAGGGCATGCAAGGCGCGCCTGGAAAATGTTTCGGCATCGCTTTTGACGGGGCAGCACGAAACCTGCTCTATTTTGAACGCTGGCAGCCTGCCCGTGTTGGCTGGCGCAGGCGCTGCGGTCGCCTGGGTTCAGGCCGGGTCATTGCCGAGCGCAATGGCGTGCGGCTGATGGGGCGGCGCGCCTTCTCAAGCGCCGCCGGGCGGGCCCCGCTGCGCCGCGTCGGCCGCCAGCAGATCGGCCAGCCTGGCTTCGCAGGCGGCGGCATCGTCGTCAAAGAAAGCGCGGCTCCATTCGGATTCGCGCTGGCGCACCAGCCGCAGGAACTCATCGGCGCCGTTCATCGTGGCGAAGGCGTCAAAGCCGGTTTCCAGGAACTGCTGCAGCGAGGCCAGGCCGGCCGCAGCGGCGGGGCGGCGCATCATCTTGAGCAGGCTGCGCAAGCCGAAGGTGCGCGTCAGGCGGTCCAGCTCCTGTCCGAGCTGCAGCACCACGTCGAGCTGTTTCTGGCGCGCCGCCCGGTCGCCCAGCTGCCGCCAGCAACTCAGGTAGCGGGCCGATTCGCTGGCCTGGCGCGCCTGCGGCGGCGGTGCCAGCCAGGCGCGCGCCATCAGGTCGTCGAGCGTCTCGGTCAGCGCATGCACCTCGGCCATGGAGGCGGCGGCGTTGACGACCGCCTCGGGAAACAGCCTGGCGATGGTCTGGGCGATGCGGGCGAACTGCTGGTCGCGGTCGGTGTAGTCCTTGTCGCCGTACAGCTCATGCAGAAAAAAGGACGCCGCCGGCTGGTAGCGCGGGTTGCGCAGCAGATCGGCATAGGTGGCGCGAAAGCGGCGCGCCTGGTAGCGCTTGACCTCGGCATTGGCATAGGCCAGCGCGGTATTGCCGGCATGCTGCTGCCGAAGCTGCGCCACCTGCTGGAGCGCGTCGCGAATTCTTTGTACTGACTGCGTTTGCATTTCAATCCGATAGGTCGTTGCTTCGCCTTGGCCGTTGCAGCCTGCTTTCCGGCTGCGCGCCTGATCCCGCATTGAAATGGAGGCGGCATGAACTGTCCATGGCGGCTGCCAGTTTAGCCAGCCCGGCTAGGGATCGGGCTCTATTGAATCCACAAGCTGCGTGCGAAACTTGCCGCCATGCAAAGAAGATCACTGCTCAAGCTGGGCCTGGCCTCCACCGCCGTGCTGGCGGTGGCCGGGGGCGCCGCCGGCTGGCTGCTGCAGCCCGGCCTGCAGGCGGATGGCAGCCTGTCCGCCGCCGGCCGCGAGGTGTTCGCGGCAGTTGGCCGGGCGGTGCTGGACAAGACGCTGCCCCAGGAGGACGGCGCGCGCCGGCTGGCGCTGGAGGGCCTGCTGAACCGGGTCGATGGCCTGGTGCGCGCCTTGCCGCCGCATGCGCAGGCCGAGCTGTCGCAGCTGCTGTCGGTGCTGGCCAGCGCGGCCGGCCGCTACTCGCTGGCGGGGCTGGGCCGGCCCTGGGCCGAGGCCCCGGTGGCCGAGCTGCAGCAGGCGCTGCAGGGCATGCGGCTGTCGGCGCTGGCCCTGCGCCAGCAGGCCTATGCCGCGCTGCATGACATTGCCACCGGCGCCTATTTCGCCGATGCCGCCGCCTGGCCCCTGCTGGGCTATCCAGGCCCGCTCAAGATCTGAACCCGCCACCGCCGGGCAACCACAGGAACCACAAGCCCATCACCATGAGCCAACTCAAAGACCCGATCCGGGAAGGAATTCAACGCGGCTGGAAAGTGCTGGGCGGCGGCTTCAAGCCGATCCCGGAAAGAATCGTCTGCGATGTCGCCATCATCGGCAGCGGCGCCGGGGCGGGCATCACGGCCGAGCTGCTGGCCAAGGCCGGGCTGCAGGTGGTCATCATCGAGGAAGGGCCGCTCAAGAGCAGCAGCGACTTCAACCAGCTCGAAGCCGAGGCCTATCCGTCGCTCTACCAGGAAAGCGCGGCCCGCAAGACCGCCGACAAGGCGATCAATATCCTGCAGGGCCGCTGCGTCGGCGGCTCGACCACGGTGAACTGGACCAGCTCGTTTCGCACCCCGGCGCCCACCCTGAAGTTTTGGCAGGACCACTTCGGCCTAGCCGACTACAACGAAGGCGCCCTAGCGCCTTATTTCGCCCAGGCCGAGCAGCGGCTGAACATCGGCCCGTGGCTGGCCGCGCCGAATGAGAACAATGCGCTGCTGCGCCGTGGCGCCACGCGGCTCGGGATTCCCGCCGCGTCCATCGCCCGCAATGTCAAGGGCTGCTGGAATTTAGGCTCCTGCGGCCTGGGCTGCCCGACCAATGCCAAGCAGTCGATGCTGGTCACCACGATTCCGGCCGCGCTTGACCTGGGCGCGCAGCTGCTGACCGAAACCCGCGCCGAGCGCTTCGAGCTGGCCAACGGCCGCGTGACCGCGCTGATTTGCCGAAATGTAGCGCCAAATGGGGCTCTGGCGCAGGCAGCGCCTGCGCAAGCAGCTATAAAAATTATAGCAAAGCACTATGTGCTGGCGGGCGGCGCCATCAACTCGCCGGCGCTGCTGTTGCGCTCGGGCGCGCCCGACCCGCATGGCCGGCTGGGCACGCGGACCTTCTTGCATCCGGTGGTGATGTCGTCGAGCATCTTTGCGCAAAAGGTCGAGGCCTGGAGCGGCGCGCCGCAGTCGGTCTACACCGACCATTTCCTGCAGACCCAGGCCATCGACGGGCCGATGGGCTACAAGCTCGAAGCGCCGCCGCTGCATCCGCTGATCTTTGCCTCGACCGTGCCCGGCATGGGCCAGGCGCAGCATGATTTGCTCGCTTCTTTCCCGCACAACCACACCTTGCTGGCCCTGCTGCGCGACGGTTTTCATGAAGAATCGCCCGGCGGCAAGGTCGGGCTGCGCGGCGACGGCTCGGCGGTGCTGGACTATCCGCTCAGCGACTATGTGATGGAGGGCGGGCGGCGGGCGCTGCTGTCGATGATGGAAATCCAGTTTGCCGCCGGCGCCCGGCAGGTCTTGCCGCTGCATGAAATGGCCTCGCCCTACACCTCGTGGGAAGCGGCGCGCGCGGCGGTGCTGGCGCTGCCGATGAAGCCGCGCCTGGTCAAGCTGGTGAGCGCGCATGTGATGGGCGGCTGCGGCCTGGCCGGCACCGAGCGCCAGGGCGTGACGCGGCCCGACGGCCTGCACTGGCAGCTGGAGAACCTGTCGATCCACGATGGCTCGCTGTTTCCGACCAGCATCGGCGCCAATCCGCAGCTCTCGGTCTATGGCGTCGTGAACCGGCTGGCGCAGGGCCTGGCCCGGCGGCTGGCGGGACGCGATGTGGTGCTGGCGGCCTGAAGCGGCGCCCCTGCCGCAACTGCTCCAGATCCTCTACAGATGCTCGCCCCGCTGCAACGGCTGATGACCCTGGCACTGCTGGCGGCGGCCTGCGGCTGGCTGCTGCACTTTGCCAGCGGGTCGCCCGTGCTGGCGGCGGCTGGCTTCCTGGTGATTGTCTTTGGCTACGCGGCCATCCTGGCGCTTGAATTCGTGCTGCTCAGGCAGGTCAACAAGCGGGACGCGGCGCCCCAGCCCCGCTGGAAGGACCTGTGCAAGGCCTGGCTTGGCGAAACCCTCGTGGCGCCCCAGGTTTTCTGCTGGCGCCAGCCGTTTCGCGCCGATGCCGTCCCGGACCAGCTGGCGCTGCCGGCGCCGCATCAAGCGCGGCGCGGCGTGGTCTTCATCCACGGCTTTTTTTGCAACCGGGGCTTCTGGACCCCCTGGCTCAAGCGCCTGCAGGGGCCGCGGGCGCATGCCTTCGTCGCGGTCAGCCTGTCGCCGATCTTTGGCTCGATAGACGGCTATGCGCCGCAGATCGACGAGGCGGTCCGCCGCATCACCCTGGCCACCGGCCGGCCGCCGCTGCTGGTCTGCCACAGCATGGGCGGCCTGGCGGCGCGGGCCTGGCTCAAGCTGATGAAGGCCGAGGCGCGGGTGCACCATGTGGTGACGATAGGCACGCCGCACCGGGGCACCTGGCTGGCGCGTTTCGGCCACGGCCTCAATGGCCGGCAGATGCGGCTGGATTCGGACTGGCACGGCCAGCTCGACCACGGCATGCCCGCCAGCCGCCATGCGCTGTTCACCTGCTGGTATTCGAATTGCGACAACATCGTGTTCCCGGCCTCCACCGCGACCCTGCCCGGCGCCGACAACCGGCTGGTGCCCGGCGCGGCGCATGTGCAGCTGGCATTTGCGGCCGAGGTCATGGCCGCAACGCTGGCCCTGCTGGACGACGCCAGCGCCTGATGCTCCCGCTGTCTTCGGCAGTTTTACTGTCGGCGCGGCGCCACGCCAATGCAGGTCAAAATATTTGCCAAACCGCCAGCTTCACCAGAAAATCTGCAACAGGTCGCAAAGAAAGCAATTTTGTTGTGACAATTGGATGAGTCATGGTGGCATTCCTGAATCTGTAAACCTGCTGCAACCCGATGAAAAATGTCCTGATCCGATTCAGGCGTCACATGCCGCATTGATGCGGGCGGTCCGGGCTGATGGTTGAAGTTTATTTTTCCGATTGCAGCCATCCTCGGTTAACTTCAGAAATAGCGAGCGTTTGATATGCCCCTGATCGTGGTGATTGATGATGATGCGGGCACCCGGCTGCTGGTGAGCCAGGTCTTGAAAAAAGAGGGCTACAAGGTTTTGTCGGCAGAGGATGGCGCCAAGGGACTGGCGCTGATTCAGGAGCACAGGCCCGACCTGGTGGTGAGCGATGTCCAGATGCCGCTGATGGACGGCTTCGAGGTGCTGGACCAGGTGCGCAACGACCTGGCGCTGGCCGCCACGGCCGTCATCTTGCTGACTTCGCTGCAGGACCGCAGCTACATGCGCCTGGGCATGACCACCGGCGCCGACGACTACCTCACCAAGCCGTTCGCGCCGCAGGAACTGCGCGAAGCCGTCAGCGCCCAGCTCAACAAGCGCGAGCGGGCCGACGCCATGCGGACCCAGGTGCTCGACAAGGCGGTGAAGGTCGCCCTGGACGAGCAGCGCCACAAGATCGGCGCCCTCTACGAAACCCGCATGGTCAAGGCGCTCAGCGAGCAGTGGCCTGAAAGCGGCGTGAACCCTGAAAACGAAAGGTTCGCCAGCGCCACGGTGCTGTATGCCGACATGCGCGACTACGGCCTGTGGACGCAGGCCCTGTCCAGCACCGAACTCAGCGAGATCGTGCAGCATCTCTACAGCAGCGTGGGCGACACCGTCTATCTGTTTGGCGCGCACTACATGCAGTTTGTCGGCGACGGCATGCTGTGCGTGTTTGTCGATTCAGCCGATACCCAGTCGGTCAACCACGGCCTGCGGGCGGTGCGCGCCGCGCTCGGCCTGACGACCGCCGCCAAGCGGATCGATGCCCATGTGCAAAGGCACCTGGCCGACCGGGGGCTGCCGAATTTTTCGCTCGGCGTGGCGCTGCACAGCGGCCCGGTGGCCTTTGCCACCCTGGACGGGTTGATTGGCCGCACCGGCCAGACCACGCCGGTGGGCGACACCGTGGCGGCGGCGCTCAAGCTGTTTCAGGGCGAGCCGCGCCTGGAGTGGGCGGTTGCCGCCAGCGTGCAGGCGGTGCGCCTGGTCACCGGCGCGGTGCGCACTGGCCAGCGCGCCCTGGTCCAGGTGCCCGGCCGCAGCCAGCCGATAGACACGCTGGAAATCCTGGGCCTTCAATGACGCCAGGCGCCGTGTCAAACGGACCGGGCTTTTTCTCATGCGCGGCGCTGGTCATCGGCGTGTTGCTTTTTTCCGCGCTTCCCGCTGGCGCCGTGGGTTGGCTGCTCTACCGCAGCGACATGCAAGGCGCCCAGGCGCTGTCGCAGAAAACCATCGAGGACGTGGCCCGGCAGGCTAAAACCGCTGCCGAAGGCCAGCTGGCCCAGGCCCATGTGGTGCTCAACAGCCTGATGGCCGACAAACCCGATGCCTTCACCGATGCCCGCGCACGCCAGTTGATCCAGAAGCCCGAACTGTTCGAGCAGGCCGCATTTGCCATGGCCCGCATGACGCCCGACGTGCCCAGGGTTTTCATGGGAACCCAGCAGGGCGCCTATCTGAGCGTGGAGACATTTTTGCGCGGCAGGGCTGATTTGACGCGCGTGTCAGAGCGCAAGCCGGGCAGCGAAGCCCGTTCGGTTTTCTGGGCAGCGTTTCCGGGGGACCGCCAGCAGGTCATGCCGGCCGAGGCCACTTCCTATGAGCCTCGCGTGCGGCCGTGGTACCGCGCCGCGCAGGCCGCCGGGGCGCGGGTCTTCACCCCGGTCGTGGTGTCGCCGACCGAGCGGCAGCTGCTGATGGCGCTGGTGCAGCCGGTCTATGACGCAGACGGCACCGCGCTGGGCGTGTTCGCGGTTGACCTGCCGCTCAAGCGCCTGGGCGAACTGCTGCAGGGCCTGCGTGTCAGCACCCACGGCGCGGTTTATCTGGTGGACGAACAGGGCTATCTGCTGGCCAGCTCGACCGGCGAGGAACTGGTGTCCGGCATGTCCGGCAGCTTTCAGCGCCACCGGCCGCAGCAAAGCCGCAATGCCCAGGTTCGCGGCGCCGATGCCGGGCTTCAGGCCACTGCGCGCGACAACGCGGCAGCCGGCCTGAAGCCGGAGTCCTTCCTGCGCCGCCTGGCCCTGGGGAACGACAGCCTCTTGGTGGCCCGGCAGTCCCTGGGGGAAAGCATGGGCTTGCGCTGGCACCTGGTAGTGGCCGCGCCCGAGAGTGACTTCACCGGCCCGGCCGAGGCGGCCTTGAGGCAAGCCCTGGCTGCAGCGGCCCTGGTGCTGGCGCTGGGCGCCTTGCTGTCGGCCGTGCTGCTGTGGCGGCTGCGCGCCCGGTTCAGGCCATCCGGTGGCGCTGGCGCGGCGCTGGTGCTGCCGCAGCCAGGCCACGGCGTGTCGGGCCAAGCGCTGCAACTCCCGCCGCCTGCGCCTGAGCGTGCCCAGGCGCCGCAACCCGGCGCGGCCGCGAACGAGGCGGAAATCCTGGCGCTGCACCAGGCCCGGCAGTTGCTGGAAGCGAAGGTGGCCAGCCTCGGTGACGAACTGAGCGCCTCGCGCCAGGAGGTCGAGGGGCTGGCGCAGGCCAAAACGGCGTTTCTGGCCGCGATGAGCCATGAAATCCGCACCCCGCTCAATGGCGTGGTGGGCATGACCACCTTGCTGGCCGACACCGCGCTGGACCTGGAGCAGCGCGATTATGTGCACACCATGCGGGTTTCCAGCGACCATCTGCTGGCCGTCATCAACGACATCCTTGATTTTTCCAAGATCGAGTCGGGCCGGCTGGACCTGGAAAACGAGCCTTTCAACCTGATGGCGGCGATTGAGGAGGCGTGCGACATCGCCGCGCCGCGTGCCCGCGAAAAAGGCCTGGAGCTGCTGCTGGACCTGGACGGCGGCTTGCCGGCCTGGGTGCATGGCGATGCGGCCCGGCTGCGCCAGGTGCTGCTCAACCTGGTCAACAATGCCGTCAAGTTCACCGAACGGGGCCAGGTCATCGTGTCGGCCGAGATGCTTGAGGCTTGGGGCGCCAACCATGGGGCGCTGGTCGAGTTTCGCGTCAGGGACACCGGCATCGGCATCGCCAGGGAAAGGCAGCAGGCCCTGTTCCAGTCCTTTGTCCAGGTCGATGGCAGCACCACTCGCAAATATGGCGGCAGCGGACTCGGCCTGGCGATCTGCAAGCGCCTGGTCAAGCTGATGGGCGGGCGTGTCGGGCTGGAGTCGGCGCCGGGCGAAGGCTCCACTTTCTGGTTCACTGCCAGGCTTGGCCAGGCCGATGTGCCCGAGCTCGCCTCGCTGTCCTCGCTGCACCTGGTCAGCCTGGCCGGCAAGCGCGCCGCCGTGGTGGACGACACACTGGTCAACCTGCGCATCCTGGACCGCCAGCTCAGGCGCTGGGGCATGGCGCCGATGCTGTTCGAGCGGGGCGCCGACGCGCTGGACTGGCTGGCCCAGCATCCGGTCGATGTGGTGCTGACCGACATGCACATGCCCGAGATGGACGGCCAGAGCCTGGCCGCCACGCTGCGCAAGCGCATGCCGGCCCTGCCCATCGTGCTGCTGACGTCAGGCATCCTTCCCGCCGGCGCCCAGGGCCGGGTGTTCGATGCGCGGCTGCTCAAGCCCTATCGCCAGGCACAGCTGTTTGAAACCCTGGCGCGCGTCATGTCTGCGCCAGAAGCTGACAAAAGCAGAGCGGGCGACAGTTCCTTGAATGCTTCGGGGCAGTTTGTCCTGGTGGCCGACGACAACGCCATCAATCTCAAGGTCGCGCTGGCCATGCTGGCCAAGCTCGGCTACGAGGCCGCCACCGCCGTCAACGGCAGCGAAGCGGTGGAGCGGGTGGCCGCCTCGATGCGGACCGGCACCGGCGCCACGGCGCGCGAGGGGCCGCGCCGCTATGCCGCGATCCTGATGGATGCCAACATGCCGGTGATGGACGGCTTTGCCGCCTCGCGCCTCATCATCCGCAACCACGGCGCGCTGGCCCCGCCCATCATTGCCCTGACTGCCGCCGTGCTGGAAGAGGACCGGCAGCGCTGCCGCGAAGCCGGCATGGTGGGCTTTTTGCCCAAGCCGCTCAGGATCGACGAGCTGGCCGAGGCGCTGGCGCTGCATGCGCGCCAGCCCGAAGCGGAAAATACTATAAAAATGATAGCTAATGGCGCAGATGCAACAAGCGCTGGAGGGGTAAATGATGCTGAATCGGTGCTGATGGACTGGAGCCGGCTGGAGCAGTTCCGGGAGTTCGATGACGAGGCGCTCAGCATGACGCGCGAGGTCATCACGCTGTTCACCTCCGAAATGCCCCAGCGCATCGACGACATCCGGGTGGCCCTGGCCGCCAGCGACAGCGCCTTGCTGTCTCGCGCCGCCCATGCGCTCAAGGGTTCGGCCTCCAATGTCGGCGCCAGGGTGCTGAGCCAGGTGTGCGGCCACCTGGAGCAATCGTGCCTGCAGGGCCAGTGGCCCGCCGATGCCACCGCCCAGGTCGCCGGGGCCATCGGCCTGGCCGACAAGACCTGCGAGGCACTGAAGAGCTGGGCCTCTCAGGCCGCCGTTGCGCCAGACGCCTGATTCAGTGCCCGGTAGAGCGGCCCGAAGTCGGGCTGCGTCAGCGCCTGCAGTGTGTCCAGGCTGTCGATCACAAAATACTGCTGCTGGTAGCTGTCGATCTTGTAGATCGAGGCCATGCAGCCCAGCAGGTCATCGGTGCTTTGCAGCGCAATGCGCCTGGGCTGGTCCGACTGCACGCAGTAGGCCAGCTCGCCGGGGCTGCTGAGCAGGCCTGCGCCATAGGCCCGGATCTCGCCGCCGGCCCGCGCATCGCGCATCAGGCCGAACTCGATCGTGTACCAGTACAGCCGCGACAGCATCTCCACCGCGCCGGGAACCGGCTCGGCGCTGTCATGCTCCAGCGCATGCGCCTTCAGCGCGCCCCGGCCGTAGGCCTGGATGTGGTCGGCATAGCGCGCATCGAACAGCAGCGGCACATGGCCGAACAGGTCGTGAAAAATGTCGGGCTCGACGATGTAGTCGAACTCGTCCGGGGTGCGGATCCAGTCGGTCACCGGGAATTTGCGCTCGGCCAGCAGGGTGAAGAAGGGCACCTCGGGAATCAGCCCCGGCACGCCGACCAGCTGCCACCCGGTGGCCTTGAAGAGCCGCTCGTTGATCTCCTCGAAGCGCGGAATCGCATCGCTCGCGCCGAGCCGGGGCAGGGCGTCGATGAAGTCGCTGCAGGCCAGGCCGGGCAGCAGCGCCGACTGCCGGGCATACAGCCGGCGGTAGATGTCGTGCTCGGCCGGGGTGTAGGCGGCATAGTTCTGGGCGCAGGTGTAGTCGGCCCTGGCTCGGCTGTAGTCGCCGCGCGGCGGCCGGTCGGCCTGGCCGTAGACCACCGGGCTGGGCGCCGCGTCGATGCCGGCGGCCGCGCTAGGGGTGGGGACGGGGGTATTCATTTCAGCCATTGGTTCTCCACGCGCTGGTAGTCGCCGCTGGCCTTGGCCAGGTGCAGCCACTGGTCCACATAGGCCTTGAACGGCACATCGCCGCGCGGCAGCAAAAAGGCCATCTCGCCGTACTGCAGCGGCTTGTCGGGGTTGATGGCGCACAGGCCGGGCTTGAGTTTTTGCTGGGTCACGGCTTCGGCCGATTCGGTCACGAACACATCGGCGCGGCCTTCCAGGATTTCGTCGAAGATCGTCAGGTTTTCCGGGTTCAGCCGCATCTGCGCCTGCTTGAAGTTGGCGCGGGCAAAGCGCTCGTTGCTGCCGCCGGGGTTGAAGATCACGCGGGTGGCCGGCTTGTCGATGTCGGCCACGCTCTGGTACTTGGCCGCGTCGGCGCAGCGGGCGATGGGCGTTTTGCCGTTGACCATGTAGGCGGTGCTGAAAAAGGCTTTCTTCTGCCGCTCGGTGGTGACCGAGATGCCGCCGGCGGCCAGGTCGCACTTGCCGGCCAGCAGGTCGGGCATGAGGTTGGACCAGCTGGTCTTGACCCATTCGGGCTTGGCACCCAGGCTGCCCGCCAGCGAGGCCATCAGGTCCACGTCGATGCCTTCAAAGCTGGCGTCGGCTTTCTGGAAGCTGAAGGGCTTGTAGTCGCCCGGCGTGCAGATGCGCAGCACGCCGGCCTTTTGCACCGCATCCAGGCTGGACGCGGGTGCCGTTTGCGCTGCGGCAGGGGGCGGCGCCAGCAGGGCCGCGAGCAGCGGCAGGCTGGCCAGCGCCATCAGCCGGGTTTTTGAAGCAGGTACCGGGCGGCGCAAGGTGCGAACAGGCATGGAGGATTCCTGATGGTGTGGAAGGGAATTTCTATTCTGCGCTCACCCGGGCCAGCACGCCCCGGCGCATCTGGTCCAGCTCGATGCTCTCGAACAGCGCCTTGAAATTGCCCTCGCCAAAGCCCTGGTTGCCCTTGCGCTGGATGAACTCGAAGAAGATCGGCCCGAGCTGGTTCTCGCTGAAGATCTGCAGCAGCAGGTCGCCTGGCTTGCCATCGACCAAAATGTTGCGCGCCCGCAGCGCCGCCACATCCTCGCCATGGCCGGGAATGCGCTTGTCGAGCAGTTCGTAGTAGGTGTCGCCGGTGCTCAGGAGCTTCATGCCGCTGAACTGCAGGCTGTCCACCGTGGCCAGCAAGTCGTCGGAGCCAAGGGCAATGTGCTGGATGCCTTCGCCCTGGTAGCTGTCGAGGTATTCCTGGATCTGGCCGGCCTTTTCGTTGCCTTCCTCGTTGATCGGGATGCGGATCTTGCCGCAGGGGCTGGTCATGGCCTTGCTCTTGACGCCGGTGGCCTGTCCCTCGATGTCGAAGTAGCGCACCTCGCGGAAGTTGAACAGCCGCTCGTAGAAGCCGGCCCATTCGACCATGCGGCCCCGGTGGACGTTGTGCGTCAGGTGGTCGATGTAGGTCAGGCCGTGGCCGGCCGGGTTCAGCTCGGCGCCGGGCAGCGGCTCGAAATCGACATCGTAAAAGCCGATGTTGCCAATGTCGCCCGGCTGCGCGCCGTTCTTGCCGCGCCAGCGGTCGATGAAATAGATGATCGAGTCGCCCACGCCCTTGATCGCCGGAATGTTCAGCTCGCCCGGCGCCGCCGTGTGGGCATAGCCCCAGGCGCCCAGCGCAATCGCGCGCTCGTAGGCGAGCTTGGCGTCCTGCACCCGGAAGGCAATCGCGCAGACGCTGGGGCCATGCTGGCGCGCAAAGCGCTGGGCGAACGAGTCGGGTTCGGCATTCAGGATGAAGTTGATGCCGCCCTGGCGGTAGAGGGTGACATTCTTGTGGCGATGCCGCGCAATCGGCTTGAAGCCCATGCGCTCGAACACCTCGCCCATCGCCTTCGGGTCGGGCGCGGCATATTCGATGAATTCAAAGCCGTCGGTGCCCATCGGGTTGTCGTGCAGCGCCGTGCCGGCATCGCCGGCGGTGGTGTGGCTGGCCGCGCCGGGGGCTGGCGCGGAAGTCGTTGACGGTGAATTCATGGGTGTCTCCAGTAATGAAAGCCAGGCAGGTGAAGCAATGCTGTTTACTGTAAGAGGGATGGCGCTCAGTTTTTCGGTGTCTTCAAGTGCCTGAGAGGCAGGTTATGCAGGTTTTCGGCGCCAAGCTGGAAATTGGCGCAGGCTAGCGCTTTTGCGGCGTTACCGCCTGCTGCTGCCTGAGCGCCAGGGCGGCTTCAAGACGCAGCTGTTCCTCGGCTGAAAACAGCTGCTGGCCCAGTTGCTCCAGCTGGGCCGGGCTGGCGTTGCCGTTTTTGGCGCCGGCATAGCCGTCCAGCCGCGCCTGCCAGTGGTGTTCCTCGCTGTCGAGCCGGGCCAGCTGGGCCGCCGCGGCGTCGCCGTACTGGGCGCGCCGTTGGGCATGGCGCTCCTGCGGGCTGGCGCCCTGCTTGTCGAAGGCGGCGGTTTGCGCAGCCACCGCTTCATGCGCCAGCGCACCGGCGCGGGCGGCGCGCTGCGCATCGCTCAATTCGTTTTCGGCCTGGCGGACTGCCGCCTGTTGCTGGGTTGGCGTGAGCGCGTTGTTGCGCTCTATCTCCAGGCGCGCCAGCATGAAGCGGTCCAGCGCTTCCTCGCTGTCAAACAGCGCGTCGTATTCGCTGCTGTCGAAGTGTTTTTCACGCAGCCGCTGGCGCGCCTCCAGCGCCGTGCGCAAGGCACGCGGATCATTCGGGTCGGCTGGGGCCTTCACCTTGCCCAGCGCCACCCGGTAATCGACATAGCGGTTGAGCAGCGCCAGGGCGCGTTCGCGGTCGGCGGCGGAAAACTGTTGCGGCACCAGCGCGGCCAGCCGCTGCTTGAGGGCCGCAGGCGAGCCTGAGTCGCCGGCCTCCAGCAGCAGGGCTTCGAGCTTGAAGCGCAGGTCGGCCGTCAGGAAGGCGTCGGCCCGCGGGTCGGCCGCGTCCGGTTGACGCTGGGCCGGCTGCAGCGGCTGGCCTGTCCGGCTTGCTGTGGAGCTGGCAACGGCCCCGCTGCCGGGCAAGGCCGCCTGCGCCGGCATGGCGCGCAAGGCCGGTGCGCTGCTGTCATCAGGCGCCAGCCACCAGCCGGCGCCCACCACGGCTGCCAGCGCCGCTGCCAGGGCGGCCGCGCCCCGGTGCTTCACAGATTGGCCAGCTTGAGCCGGTTGGCATGCTGGCGGTACAGCGTGACCGGATCGGCCGAGAACCAGTCGCGCAGGCCCACCACCTGATTGACTTCATCCAGGTGATTTTGCCGGTAGTCGCCCAGGTGCTTGCCCAGGCGCGACGAGCAGGCCGACACCAGCCCGTCATTGGCCTGGCCGAAGGTCAGGCTCATGATGCCCAGGGCGCCGTCGCTCACATCGAGCACATTGGTCAGCGGCTGCGTGCCGGTCCAGGAGTAGTAGCGCACGCCGTTCACCAGCTCGGCGCCGCTGCCGCAGTCGCTGGGCAGGGCCTGGGGAAAGCGCTGGTTGAATTTGAGCGAGCCGGCCGTGGTCAGCGAGTTCAGCGCGGCGGTCGGCATTTGCGGCAGGCTGGTCCCGCCCGAGCCCAGGTTGATCAGCGCGACGAACGCCTTGGCGGCATTGTTGGCCAGCGTTTCGGACAGCGCGCCGGCCGGCACCGTGCCGCGCAGGATGTCGGCCACGCGCGAGCCCTTGTTCACCCCGCCTATCGAGGTGACCGAGGCCACCAGCCCAGGCGCCACCCCGGCCACGTAGCGGATGGTCGGGCCGCCGTGCGAATGGCCGACCAGGTTGACCTTGGCGGCACCGGTGAGCGCCATGATGTTCTTGACCTGCGCCAGCAGCTGCTCGCCGCGCACTTCGGTGCTGTTGGCGGCCGACACCTGCGCCACGAACACCCTGGCGCCGCCCTGCTGCAAGGCCGAGGGAATGCCGTAGAAATAGTCCACGCCCAGGAACGAGTCAAAGCCGAACAGCCCGTGCACCAGCACGATGGGGTAACGCGTCTGCGTGTAGCCGGTTTGCGCCTGGGCCGTTGCCCCGACCAGCGACAGGCCGATCGCCAGCATGAAACCCATAAGGCGCGAAACGGTGCGAAGGCGGCGAACAAGGTAGCGGTACATGAAGTCTCCTTTTATAAAAACGAACGAGCGTGCTTTTTCACAGGGAAGATTTTTTCAATATTCGTGAAAAACTGCCATCAGGAGTTACCCGCGAGAGGTAAATATCCTAGGCCTGCCCGCCGGCGCTACCATGGCGCCATGAGCGATCAGCACACCCTCGACAAGCTGGACAAGGCCATCCTGCGCCGCCTGCAGGAAAACGGCCGGGAAACCTACGACCAGCTGGCCGGCCAGGTCGGGCTGTCGCCCAGCGCGGTGCTGCGGCGGGTCAAGCGGCTCGAAGACACTGGCGTGATCGACCGCTACGTGGCACTCGTCAGGCCCGAGTCGGTCGGGCTGGGGCTGACGGCTTACATCACGGTGCGGCTTGAAAAGCACCTGGAGGGCCACAAGCGCAACCCGATGGACCTGTTTCGCGCCAGCGTGCAGACCTGGCCCGAGGTGGTGGAATGCGCCGCATTGACCGGCGAAATGGATTATTTGCTGCGGGTGCAGGTGGCGGACATGGCCCACTACAGCCGCTTCATCATGGACACCCTGCTCAAGCATTCCAGCGTGCAGGACTGCAAGACCAGCTTCGTGCTCGACCGGGTGAAGACCACCACGGCGGTCCCGCTGTAGGACGCCGAGGCGCGACCAGCACCGCTCGTGTTTCAAGGCACTGCCTGCCAAGTTGCTGCACTGCAACATTCAATGGCAGCCCGATTTGTTGGAAATGCTATGAAATAAATAGCTGTTTGCGCAGATGAATAGTGCGCAAGAAGGCTATTTGATGCTTATGTTGAATTCACTTCCTGTTGCCAGGTCATGGCAGCAATAAAGTCCCCAAAATAGGGAATACCCTTATATTGAAGCCATGGTTACTCCCGGCACACTTTTCAAGGCATCCTTCAATGCAGGCAAGGGATTTTTTCGCTCGCCTGCCGCGCACAGCGAGCCGCAGCCAGTCGCCCCCGGCGCGCCGTCGGTGATCGTTCCGATCCGCTCCATTGGCCCCGGTCATGGCGAGCGCATCGCCGCGCATCTGCTGGCGCTCAGCCCGCACGACCGCTACCTGCGCTTTGGCTATGCGGCCAATGACGAGCAGATCAGGCGCTATGCCTCTGGCCTGGACTTCGAGCGCGACGAGATATTCGGCATCTTCAACCGCAGGCTGGAGCTGATCGCAATGGCGCACCTGGCTTTTTCGATTGATCCGGCGCTCAAGAGCTGCGCCGAGTTCGGCGTGTCGGTACTGGCCCATGCGCGGGGGCGGGGCTACGGCGCGCGCCTGTTCGACCGCGCCGTCATGCATGCGCGCAATGAGGGCGTCGAGATGATGTTCATCCATGCGTTGAGCGAGAACACCGCCATGCTCACCATCGCCCGCAAGGCCGGCGCCACGGTAGAGCGCGACGGCTCGGAAAGCGAAGCCTATCTCAAGCTGCTGCCGGCCGACATCGATTCGCGGATGAGCGAAATGCTCGACGAGCAGATTGCCCAGACCGACTACCGGCTCAAGGTGCAGGCCCGGCAATTCTGGAATTTTCTCGGCCGCCTGCAAGAGGGCCGGCGCAGCCCGCGCGAAGGCCCTGGGCGGCAGCAGGACTGAGGAGTCGCAGGCCTGCGGTTACCTCGCTAGCCGGGCCCGGCGTAAAAAATTTCAGCTATCCTAGAACGCTTCTTCACTACCGACCGCCCTTACGTGTCCGATGTTCCCCCCAGTCGCTCTTCCAAAACGGAAGACAAGCGCGGCTTCTTGCAAAAGCTCGCTGAAATGCTCCACCCCGGCCCCGACTCCAGGGATGAGCTGATTGAAACCCTGGTGGAAGCCCAGGACAACGATGTCATCGGCCAGCAAAGCCGGGAGATGCTCGAAGGCGTGATCCGCATGGCCGACATGACGGCCGGCGATGTCATGGTGGCCGCGCCGCGCATGGACCTAGTGAACATCGATGCGCCGTTCGACGAGCTGCTGCACCTCATCATCGACACTGCCCACTCGCGCTTTCCGGTTTATGAGGATGAGAAGGAAAACATCATCGGCATCCTGATGGCCAAGGATTTGCTCAAGCTCCAGCGCGCCCCCGAGCTCAACATCCGGGCACTGCTGCGGCCGGCGGTGTTCGTGCCCGAAAGCAAAGGCCTGAACGAGCTGCTGCGCGAATTCAGAGGCAACCACAACCACCTGGCCATCGTCATCGACGAGTTCGGCCGCGTTGCCGGCCTGATCACGATTGAAGACGTGCTCGAGCAGATCGTCGGCGAGATCGAGGACGAATTCGACATCGAGGAGGACGCCGGCGACATCTTCGCCCTGGCCGACCAGACCTACCGCGTCAGCGGCGACACCTCGATCGAGCGGGTCAACGAATCGTTCGGCGTGCTGCTGCCGGAAACCGACTTCGAGACCATCGGCGGCCTGGTTGCGCATGAAATGGGCCACGTGCCCAAGCGCGGCGAGCATTTCGCGCTGGCCGGCCTGCAGTTCACCGTGCTGCACACCAAGGGCGGCGCGGTGCGCTGGTTCAAGGTGTCGCCGGACGCCAACCACACGGCTGAGACTGCTTGAGTCCGCGCATGCACTGCACCTGCCGGCAAGGGGCCGCATGAAGCCTGCCGCGCCCTCCCG
This sequence comes from Polaromonas sp., assembly GCA_028291905.1. Taxonomy (GTDB): domain Bacteria; phylum Pseudomonadota; class Gammaproteobacteria; order Burkholderiales; family Burkholderiaceae_C; genus Polaromonas. Next base: position 1,036 of record JAQGNK010000036.1, on the reverse strand, counting down.
CTTCAGCATCCGGGACGCCCGGCCCGCTGCCAGGCCGCAGCGCAATCCGCTGGCGTGGATCCAATCTGCCATTGTTTTGGTAGCTGGTTGCGTGCATGCAGCCAGCATCGTATGGCCTTTTTCCTTTGGTTCGGTGCTGGGGCTGGAACATGGACAACCAGCAGGCTGGCTGCAGCTGCTGGCGCTGGCGCTGCTGGCCGGCCAGCTCGACGGTGCCAGCTCGTGGCGGCGTGGCGCCTGGTTGGGCGGCCTGTTTGCCACCGCGATGCAGTGCGCCACCTTCTGGTGGCTGTTCATCTCGCTGCATGTCTATGGCGGGCTGGCCGCGCCGCTGACGGTGCTGGCGATTGTGCTGCTGGCCGCTTTCCTGGGCCTGTACTACGCGGCGGCGGCCGGGCTGTTCGTGGCGCTGGCGCCGGCGCGGCCGGGGCTGCGGGCTTTCTTTTTTGCCTCTGTCTGGCTGCTGGCAGAGCTGGCGCGGGTCAAGCTGTTCACCGGTTTTCCGTGGGGCGAGGGCGGCTATGCCCATGTCGATGGCTGGGCCCGGCCGCTGGCCGCCTGGATCGGCGTGCATGGCCTCACCTTTCTCGCCGCCATGCTGGCGGCCTGGCTGGCTTTTTGCCTGCTCGCCGACAAGACTCGCTGGCTGCCTGCGCTGGCAGCCGGCCTGGCGGGCGTAGCGGTGGCTTGGCTGCCGGTGCATAACCTGCCCGACATCGAGCCCGACCCGGCACTGCGCCGGCTGCTGTCGGTGACCTTGCTGCAGGGCAATATTCCGCAGGACGAAAAATTCGAGGCCGGCACCGGCATAGTCACCGCCCTGCGCTGGTACGGCGAACAGCTGGGCGGCGCCAAAACCGACCTGGTCGTGGCGCCAGAAACAGCCCTGCCGCTGCTGCCCGAGCAGTTGCCCGAAGGCTACTGGGAAAGCCTGCAAGCGCGTTTTGCCACCGGCACGCAAGCCGCGCTGGTCGGGCTGCCGCTGGGCGACTACCAAACCGGCTACTCCAATTCAGTGCTCGGCCTGAAGCCGCCG
>JAQGNK010000486.1 GCA_028291905.1 Polaromonas sp. | reverse complement strand
CGGGCATCAGCCGAGCGCTCGGCCGGCTGGAGAAAAAGCTCGGCACCACGCTGCTGCGCCGCACCACGCGGCGGCTGGCGCTGACCGAGGAAGGGCAGGCCTTCCTGGCCCGCGCCCGCGCCATCCTGGATGCGCTCGACCAGGCAGAGGACGAACTGGCGGCGCGCCGGCAAGCGCCTGCCGGCTTGCTGCGGGTCAATGCCGCCACGCCCTTCATGCTGCATGCCATCGTGCCGCTGGTGCCTGAATTCAGCCGGCTGTTCCCCAGCATCAGCCTGGCGCTGAACACCGACGAGCTGAATGTGGACCTGCTGGCCCAGCGCACCGACATTGCGATCCGCATCGGCGAGTTGCGCGACTCGACGCTGCATGCGCGGCCACTGGGCGCCAGCCGCCTGCGTGTGCTGGCCAGCCCGGCCTATCTGGCAGCGCACGGCCGGCCTCGGCGCGTGGCAGACCTTGACAGCCACGCGCGTATCGGCAACAGCCAGTTGCAGGGGCTCAACCAGTGGCCGCTGCGCGGGCCGCACGGCGACAGCTATGCCGCCGCCCCCACCCTCAGCGCCTCCAGCGGCGAAACCATGCGCCACCTGGCGCTGGCCGGCCTGGGCATCGTCTGCCTGGCCGACTTCATGACCGGCGCCGACCGGCAGCGCGGCGACCTGGTGCAGCTGCTGGCGCAGGGCACGGTGGACATCCGGCAGCCGGTCAATGCGGTGTACTACCGCAACACCGCGCTGTCGTCGCGCATCACCGCTTTTCTGGATTTCATATCGGCGCGGCTGCAGCCTTGAATCGCCATTGCGCACAAGGCCTGCATTGATTTCCGAAGGCGGGCAAGGCGACAGCCATTTGCCCCCTCGTTCAAGTAGGGGTATTTACCTGCGCTTGCCGCCCCGCTCACCGGCAACCAAAATGCCCGCTTCCTTTCAGATGAGGAGAGCGATTTGGATCTAGCCTACCCGCGCCCGCAGCTGCAGCGCGCCCAATGGACCACCCTGAACGGCCATTGGCGCTTTTGCTTCGACGACGCCCGCGCCTTCACCACCCCAGAAGACATTCCCGACTGGCCGCTGCAGATCAGGGTGCCCTTCCCGCCCGAATCCAAGGCCAGCGGCATCGGCGACCGGGGCTTTCACAGCATCTGCTGGTACGAGCGCGACTTCGACCTGCAGCCCGGCGACGACCGGGTGATCCTGCGCTTCGGCGCGGTGGACTACGCGGCCAGGGTCTGGGTCAACGGCCAGCTGGCCGTCACCCACGAGGGCGGCCACACGCCGTTCTCGGCCGACATCACGCACCTGCTGAACGCGTCGGGCAAGCAGACGGTCACGCTGCGGGCCGACGATGACCCTTCTGACCTGACCAAGCCGCGCGGCAAGCAGGACTGGCAGCTCGAGCCGCATGCCATCTGGTATCCGCGCACCAGCGGCATCTGGCAGACGGTCTGGCTGGAGCGGGTCGGCCGCACCTACATTGACAAGCTGCGCTGGACGCCGAAGGTCGAGGGCTACGCGCTGGAGTTTTACGCCCGCATCGCCGGCGACGCGGTCGACAACCTGCTGGTCGAGGTGACCCTGACCATCGGCGAGCGCCTGCTGGCCTGCGACCGCTACCAGATCGTCGATAACGAGGTGGACCGCTCCATCTCGCTGTCAGACCCCGGCATCGACGACTTACGCAACGAGCTGCTCTGGAGCCCGGAGCGCCCGACCCTGCTCAACGCCACCGTCAAGCTGATGCGCGGCGGCAAGGTGCTCGATGAATTCACCTCCTACACCGCGCTGCGCTCGGTCAACATCCTGCGCGAGCGCTTCATGCTCAACGGACGGCCCTACATGCTGCGCATGGTGCTCGACCAGGGCTACTGGCCCGACACGCTGCTGGCCGCGCCCAGCGACGATGCGCTCAAGCGCGACGTGGAGCTGGCCAAGGCGATGGGCTTCAACGGCGTGCGCAAGCACCAGAAGATCGAAGACCCGCGCTACCTCTACTGGGCCGACCGGCTCGGGCTGATGGTGTGGGAGGAAATGCCCTCGGCCTACCGCTTCACCCGCACCGCCATCAAGCGCACGGTGCGCGAATGGGGCGAGGTGATCGAGCGCGACTACAGCCACCCCTGCATCATCGTCTGGGTGCCGTTCAATGAATCCTGGGGCGTGCCCGAGCTGACTTCGCAGGGCACGCAGCGCCATGCGGTCGAGGCGCTCTACCACCTGACCAAGACGCTGGATGCCACGCGCCCGGTGATCGGCAACGACGGCTGGGAATCGGGCGCGACCGACATCATCGGCATCCACGACTACGACAACAACATGGACCATATCCGCCAGCGCTACGGCGCCGAGATCCAGCCGGCCGAGCTGGTGGACCGGCGCCGGCCTGGCGGGCGGGTGCTGACGCTGGACGGCTTTCCGCACCAGGGCCAGCCGATCATGCTGACCGAGTTCGGCGGCATCGCCTTCCAGAAAAAGGCCAAGGCCGAGGCGGGCGTGAAGGCCATCTGGGGCTACTCGAATGCGCTGACCGAAGAGCAGTTCGCCCAGCTGTACGAGGAATTGCTGCACACGGTGATCCACACCGCGCTGTTCAGCGGCTTTTGCTACACCCAGTTCGCCGACACCTTCCAGGAAGCCAACGGCCTGCTCAACGCCGACCGCACGCCGAAGATTCCGCTGGAACGCCTGGCGGCGGCCAACAGCGCCTCGCGCACCTGGATTCCGGGAGGCGTCTGATGCACCGCCTGGAGCTGACCAAGCCCGACGGGCGCCGCCTGACGCTGTATTCGCGCCAGCCCATCGACCCGGCGCTCGCCGCGCCCAGCCCGTTCGCCGAGCCGCTCAATGCCAGCGCCCACCTGCGCTGGCACCCGCTGCGCGGCGAATGGGTGACCTATGCCGCCTACCGGCAGGGCCGCACCTTCTTGCCGCCGCCCGAGTACAACCCGCTGGCGCCCACCGTGGACGCGGCCCATCCGACCGAGGTGCCGTCCGGCGCCTGGGACATCGCGGTGTTCGACAACCGCTTTCCGTCGCTGGCCGAGCCCCTGGCGGGCAGCACGCCGCCGCCCGAGCTGATCGTGCCGACGGCGCCGGCCGCCGGCCAGTGCGAGGTGGTGGTCTTCACCCAGGACGCCAAGGCGTCGCTGGGCGCCCTGCCGCTGGCGCAGCTTGAGCTGCTGCTGCAGGTCTGGGGCGACCGCACCGCAAGGCTGGGGGCGCGGCCTGATATTCAGTACGTGCTGCCATTCGAGAACCGGGGCGTCGAGGTCGGCGTGACGCTGCACCATCCGCATGGCCAGATCTATGCCTACCCGGTGGTGCCGCCGGTGCCGGCGCGGATGCAGGCGGTGGCCGCCGAGCACTGGCGCGCCCACGGCCGGGGCGTGCTGGCGGCCCTGATCGAGGGCGAGCGGCAGGATGGCCGGCGCATGCTCTACGAAGGGCCGCATGCGGTGGCGTTCGTGCCGGTGTGCGCCCGCTACCCGTATGAGGTCTGGGTCGCGCCGATTGAGCCGGTCGAAGGCTTCGCGCAGCTGGGCGAGGCGCAGCGCGCCGACCTGGCGCGGGCCCTGAAAACCGTGCTGCTGAAGTACGACGGCCTGTGGCAGCGGCCTTTCCCGTATCTGATGGCCTGGTACCAGGCGCCGACCGACGGCCAGCCGCACCCCGAATCGCACCTGCATGCGCAGCTCTACCCACCCTACCGCACGCGGGAACGGCTGAAATACCTGGCGGGCACCGAGATCGGCGCCGGTTTTTTTGCCATGGATGCGCTGCCCGAGGACAAGGCGCTGGAGCTGCGGCAAGTCCAGGTCGAGATAGAAGTCGAGGTGAATCCGCCATGAGCCGCTTTGAAGAGGTGTACGGCGCCCCGCCCGAGGCCGTGGCCGAGGCGCCCGGCCGGGTCAACCTGCTGGGCGAGCACACCGACTACAACGACGGCTTTGTGCTGCCGATTGCGATTGCGCAGCAGACCCGGGTGGCGATGCGGCGCAACGGGCAGCCGCAGTTCCTGCTGCATGCCGCCGAGCTGGGCGCGGCGGTGCGCTTTACCTTCGAGCAGCCGCCCACCGAGCATTTCGCCAGCTATGTGTTCGGCTGCCTGGCGCTGGTGCGGGCGCAGGGCGTGGAGGTGCCGCCGCTGGACATCCATGTGTCGTCCGACGTGCCGATGGGCGTGGGCCTGTCGTCCAGCGCGGCGCTGGAGGTGGCGACGCTGCGCTGCCTGCGCCAGCTGCTGGGCCTGCGGCTGGACGATGTGCTGATCGCCCAGCTGGCGCAGCGGGCCGAGATCGAGTTCGCCGGCGTGCGCTGCGGCATCATGGACCAGATGGCG
>JAQGNK010000440.1 GCA_028291905.1 Polaromonas sp. | reverse complement strand
GGCGGGCTGCTTGAGGTAATCGGGCTTGCGCAATTCTGGCCGTTCGACCACCGCCAGGAAACGCTCGAAAAACGCATCGCCGATGCAGGCGATGATGATGTGGCCATCCTGGGTCTGAAAGGTGTTGTAGGGCACATGCACGAAATGCGAGTTGCCGATGCGCTCGGGCACATGGCCCGACATCAGGTGCATGGTCGCCATATAGGTCAGCAGCGAGATCTGTACATCGAGCATCGACACGTCCACATGCTGGCCATGGCCGCTGCGCTCGCGCCCCTGCAGCGCCGCCAGCACGCCCATCGCGCCAAAAATGCCGCCGCCCAGGTCGCCAATCGGAATGCCGCCCCGCACCGGCGCATGCTCGGGCATGCCGGTGATGCTCATGCCGCCGCCCATGCCCTGCACCACCTGGTCAAAAGCCGGCCGCTGGGTGTCCGGCCCGGTTTCGCCGAAGCCGGTGACCGAGCAGGTGATGATGCGCGGGTTGATGGCGCTCAGGGTGTCGTGGTCGATGCACAGGCGCTGCATCACGCCGGCACCGAAGTTGTCGAACACCACATCGGCTTTTTTCACCAGGTCGTAGAAAACGGCGCGGCCCTCGTCGGACTTGAGGTCGATGCAGACGCTTTCCTTGCTACGGTTGAGCGTCATGAAGTACGCCCCCATGCCGTCGCGCGAATAGTCGGGGTGATGCGCCAGCAGCTCGCGCGTGCCTTCGCCCCGGCCCGGCGGCTCGACCTTGATGGTGCGGGCGCCCAGGTCGGTCAGCGTCATCGTGCCGTAGGGGCCCGAGAGCATGTGGGTGAGGTCCAGGACGGTGATGCCTTCAAGAGGTCGGCTCATGGGGATTCCTTGTGGGTTCGCTAGCGGGCAGGAAGGGCGTGGCGCTTTAAACGCGGTAGCGGTCGATCAGCTGCTTGGCTATCACCTGGCGCAGGATTTCATTGCTGCCCTCGCCAATCACCATCAGCATGCAGTCGCGGTAGTAGCGCTCGATGTCGTACTCGACCGAGTAGCTGTAGCCGCCAAAAATCCGCATCGCCTCCTGCGCGCAGAACACGCCGGCCTCGGAGCCGGCCAGCTTGGCGATGGCCGCTTCCAGGTCGCAGCGCTCGCCTTTGTCGTATTTGCGGGCGGCCGCCTCGATCAAATGCTTGGCGCCCTCGACCTGCGTCACCATGTCGGCCAGCTTCAGCTGAATCGCCTGGTGCTGCGCAATCGGCTTGCCAAAGGCGCTGCGTTCCTGCGCATAGCGCAGCGAATGCTTGAGCGCGCCTTCGCCGATGCCCGCGCCGCGCGCCGCCACGTTGATGCGGCCGAGTTCCAGCCCGCCCGCCGTCTGCGCAAAACCCTTGCCTTCGACGCCGCCGAGCAGCCGGTCGGCCGGAACGCGATAGTTGTCGAAGTTCAGCTCGCAGGTGTCGATGGCGCGGTAGCCCATCTTCTTGAGCTTGCCGACGACGTTGTAGCCCGGGCCTTTCTCGGCGATCAGCATGCTCATGCCCTTGTGGCGCGGCTCGGCCTGCGGATCGGTCTTGACCAGCAGCAGCGTGAAGTGGCCGTGCAGGCTGTTGGTGATCCAGGTCTTGTTGCCGTTGACGACGTAGTGGTCGCCCTCCAGCCTGGCCGTGGTGCGGATGGCCTGCAGGTCCGAGCCGGCGTTGGGCTCGGTCAGGCCCAGGCTGCCCCGGAATTCGCCGGTCGCCATGATCGGCAGGTACTTGTCTTTTTGTGCCTGCGTGCCGCTGCGCTCGATGGCCGAGGCGACGATCAGGTGCGAGTTGAAGATGCCCGAGGGCGCCATCCACACCGACGCCACCTTGATGACGATCTGCGCATAGGTCCAGGCCGACAGGCCCAGGCCGCCGTAGGCCTCGCCGATGGTCGCGCCGAACAGGCCCAGCTCCTTCATCTGGTCGACGATGTCCTGCGGATATTCGTCGGCCAGGTCGTACTTTTTCGCCACCGGGCGGAGTTCTTTTACAACCCAGGTGTCGATGGCGTCGACGAATTCCTGCTGGTCGTTGTCTTGTGACATGAGGGGTTCCGTTCAGTAGTTGATCTTGTCTTCGACGCTGTGGCCGCGCTTGGCGATCAGCATGGTGCGGGTGAAGGTGCCGACCACCTTGTTGTCCTGGTTCAGCCCGGTGGTCTTGATCGAGACAATACCGGCGCCGGGACGGGAAGCCGATTCGCGCTTTTCCAGCACTTCGGACTCGGAGTACAGCGTGTCGCCGGCAAACAGCGGAAAGGTCAGCCTGATGTCGGTCCAGCCGAGGTTGGCAATGGCTTTCTGGCTGGTGTCGGTCACGCTCATGCCGACCATCAGCGCCACCGTGAATGGGCTGGCAATCACGCAGCGGCCAAACTCGCTGGCTTCGGCGTACTTGGCGTCGAAGTGCAGCGGGTGCGTGTTCATGGTCAGCAGCGTGAACCAGGTGTTCTCGGATTCGGTCACGGTGCGGCCGGTCCGGTGCTCGTAGGTGTCGCCAATCTTGAAGTCTTCGTAATAGCGACCGAAGGTTTCGCGATAGCGGTTCTCGCCGACCTGTTTGACGTTCTGGACCATGACGTTCGTCTCCGATGAATGAAAGTGTTTGAGGAAAAAATTTCAGACGCGCGCAGCGACTTCGA
>JAQGNK010000437.1 GCA_028291905.1 Polaromonas sp. | reverse complement strand
CGGCGACCGGCCTGCTCTTTCGCACCAAGACCGGTGAGCTGTCGGTGAACGCCGACAGCATCCGGCTGGTCACCAAAAGCCTGCGTCCGCTGCCCGACAAGTTCCACGGCATGGCCGACCAGGAGGTCAAGTACCGCCAGCGCTATGTCGACCTGATCATGGACGAGACGGCGCGCAAGCGCTTCATGGCGCGCAGCAAGGCGGTCAGCGGCCTTCGCGAGTTCATGGTGGCAAACGATTTCCTGGAGGTCGAGACGCCGATGTTGCACCCGATTCCGGGCGGCGCCAACGCCAAGCCGTTCAAGACGCACCACAATGCGCTGGACCAGGAAATGTACCTGCGCATCGCGCCCGAGCTGTACCTCAAGCGCCTGATCGTTGGCGGCTTCGAGCGGGTGTTTGAGATCAACCGCAGCTACCGCAACGAGGGCATCAGCGTCCGCCACAACCCCGAGTTCACCATGATGGAGTTCTATGCGGCCTGGTGGAACTACACCGACCTGATGACCTTCACCGAAGCGCTGATCCGCGACGCGGCGCAAAAGGTCTGCGGCTCGCTGCAGCTGAGCTACGCTGGCAAGCCGGTGGACCTGGAGCCTGCCTTCGAGCGCCTGACAATCCGCGAAGCCATCCTCAAGCACACCGAGGCGGGCGACCATGTTGACGATGCCGCCTGGCTGACGAACGCCCTGAAAAAGCTCGGCTTGAGTGAAGCCAAGAACCGCCTGGCCGGCCGCTCGCTGGCCAGCCTGCAAGTGCTGTATTTCGAGGAAACCGTCGAGGAAAAGCTCTGGCAGCCGACCTTCATCATGGAGCACCCGACCGAAATCTCGCCGCTGGCCAGGGCTAACGACGAGCGCCCGGAGGTCACCGAGCGCTTCGAGCTTTACATCACCGGCCGCGAATTCGGCAACGGCTTCAGCGAGCTGAACGATGCCGAGGAGCAGGCGGCGCGCTTCAATGCGCAGGTCGATGCCAAGGACAGCGGCGACGACGAAGCCATGTTCTACGACCACGACTTCATCCGCGCCCTCGAATACGGCATGCCGCCCACTGGCGGCTGCGGCGTGGGCATCGACCGGCTGATGATGCTGCTGACCGACAGCCCCAGCATCCGCGATGTGATCTTGTTCCCGGCACTGCGGCGCGAGGCCTGAACCTGAGCTTGCGGGCGCAGAAGATGAATCAACCTTGCCAGCACCGTCGGTCATGGCAAAGGTTTTTCAAGCCAGTTTTAAGCCTTTCAGGCCTCCAGCGCATACAACACTTGCGCAACCAGCTATAAAAACAATAGCAACACAAAATATTCGATGAAATATCTCGCCGCCTACCCTGACCAGCTCCAAACCCAGGTTCAACAGCTGCAGGCAGCGGGACAGCTAGGTGAAACTTTGCTCGCCAAGTACCCCCATGCCCATGCGGTGCGAACCGACAAGGCCCTGTACGACTACGTGATGGCGCTGAAAAACGATTTTCTGCGCAACGCCGAGCCGCTGGCCAAGGTGATCTTCGACAGCAAGCTGCAGATCATCACGCAGGCGCTGGGCACGCACACCACCATATCGCGGGTGCAGGGCGGCAAGCTCAAGTCCAAGCGTGAAATCCGGGTGGCGTCGCTGTTCAAGGAGGTGCCGGAGGAATTTTTAAAAATGATTGCGGTGCATGAGCTGGCGCACATCAAGGAAAAAGACCACGACAAGGCCTTCTACAAGCTGTGCACCTACATGGAGCCGAAGTACCACCAGTACGAGTTCGACCTGCGGGTGTACCTGACGCATATCGATGCGGCAGGCAAGCTGGACTGGCCGGCCGCAGCCTGATGCGCCAGCCGGGCCCAGCCAGGAATCAAGTCAGGGAACCAGCCCCAGCGCATGCATGTAGGCGGGCAGCACCATCAACTCATCCCATTCATGCGCCGGCGTCTGCGGCAGCAGCGCCAGCCGGCGCAGCTCGCTGGCCTCCATCGCCTCCCACTGGCCCTTGAGCAGCGCCTCGGCCATGCCGTCCAGTAATTCATCGACCGGCTTGCCCTCGCCCACCGACTGGTTGCACAGCAGCACCATGTCGCAGCCGGCGTTCAGGGCGGCGATGGCCGCTTCGGTATAGCTCACCTCCACGCCGTCGATCAGCCGGGCGCCGGCCATGCTCAGGTCGTCGCTGAAAATCGCGCCGCCAAAGCCGAGCTGGCTGCGCAGGATGAAATTGAGCCATTTGCTGGAAAAGCCCGCCGGCCGGGCATCGACCTTGGGATAGATCACATGAGCCGGCATCACGCTGGACAGCGTGGTGTTGAGCCATTCGTAGGGCGCCGCATCGTCTGTCAGGATGGCTTTGAGGCTGCGCATGTCCACCGGAATGTCGGTGTGCGAGTCGGCCTTGACGAAGCCGTGGCCGGGAAAATGCTTGCCGCAGTTGGCCATGCCGCTTTGCAGCAGGCCGTGCATCAGGCTCTTGGCCAGCAGGCTGACGACGCGCGGGTCGCGGCCGAAGGCGCGGTCGCCGATGACGCCGCTCTCGCCCCAGTCCAGGTCGAGCACCGGCGTGAAGCTGAAATCCACGCCGCAGGCGCGCAGCTCGGCGCCCAGCACATAGCCGCAGGCCGTCGCCGCATTGGTGGCGGCCAGCTGGTTACGGGTCCATTGCTCGCCCAGGGCGCGCATCGGCGGTAGGTGCGTCAGGCCGTCGGTGCGAAAGCGCTGCACCCGCCCGCCCTCATGATCGACGCAGATCAGCAGGTCTTCGCGCACGTCCTTGATCTCGGCGCACAGCTTGGCGAGCTGCTCGCGGTTTTTCCAGTTGCGGCCGAACAGAATCATGCCGCCGGTCAGCGGATGCTTGAGGCGGCGGCGGTCGGCCTTGGTGAGCGAAAAACCGGCAATGTCGATGATGAGAGGGGCGTGCTGGGTCATGTTTGTTCTTGAATGTACTTTACTATTGAATTGATAGCTGCTTGCGCAGGCAGCGCATGCGCTAAAGCGTGTTTTTCTCTACAACGCAAAAGCTGGCGGCATAGTCGGTTTCATCGGTCACGGTGACGTGCGCGGTGAGCTGGCGGGACTCGAACCAGCCCTTCAGCGCGCCGTGCAGCACAATTTCGGGCTTGCCGCTGGCAGCCTTGGCGATTTCGCAATCGCGCCAGGTCATGGGCATGCGCATGCCCAAACCAATCGCCTTGCTGAAAGCTTCCTTGGCAGAAAACCGGGTCGCCAGGTAGCTGACGCCCCGGTCGGGCCAGCGCGCGCCGCGCTCTTTCCAGGTGGCCAGCTCGGCGTCGCTCAGAATTTTCTGGGCAAAGCGGTCGCCGTGGCGGGCCAGGCTGGCGCGGATGCGGCGGATGTCGCAGATGTCAGTGCCGATGCCGTAGATCATCAGGCAGCGGCAACCTGCGGCGTCAAGGCAAACGCCTCATCGATGCAGCGCAGGTAGTCTTTCACCGCAGCGTCGTAGCCTAGCTCCAGCGCGTCGGCAATCAGGGCATGGCCAATCGAGACTTCAAGCACGCCGGGCACGGTGCGCAGAAATTCGGCCAGATTGTCGCGGTTCAGGTCGTGGCCGGCATTGACGCCCAAATTGATAGCTGCTGCCGCTTGCGCTGTCTGCGCAAAGCTGATCAGTGCCTTGTTTTTTTCGCTGCCCGACCAGGCCGCGGCATAGCTCTCGGTGTAGAGCTCGACCCGCTCGGCGCCGACGGCCTTGGCCGCGGCCATGGCCTCCGGTACCGGGTCCATGAACAGGCTGACCCGCACGCCGCGGTCATGCGCGTACGCGATGTGCGGCAGGAGCAGCTCGGCATCGTGCAGCAAGTTCCAGCCGTGGTCGCTAGTGAACTGGTCTTCGCTGTCGGGCACAAAGGTGCACTGGTGCAGCGGCAGGCCCCTGGCCGACAGGTCGCGCACGAAATGCATCAGGTTTTGCAGCGGATTGCCTTCGATGTTGAATTCGCAATGCGGCCAGTCCTTCATCAGCGCGGCGATTTCATACACATCGTCGGGGCGGATGTGGCGCTCGTCAGGCCGGGGATGGACGGTAATGCCCTGCGCGCCGGCCTGCAGGCACAGCTCGGCGGCGCGCAGCACGCTGGGAATGTCGAGGTGGCGGCTGTTGCGCAGCAGCGCCACCTTGTTGATGTTGACCGACAGAACCGTCTTGGGGGCGCCTAGCGGCACGGGCGCAATGGGGACAGGGGGCGGGTCGGAGTGGAATAAGGCAATCATGGCGGCACCAATGGTCAATGGGTTAAAGAGCTTGCAGGTCCATCATCATTTGCCGGGTTTTCAAAACCCTTACGCCGCAATGGTAGTGCAGCAAGGCGCGCAGCTGGTATTTCAGCTCGTTCGCGGCCGGCACGCAGGCGCGCAGCGTGTCCGAGAACAGCGCGTTGTCGCCCAGGGCCTGTTGCAGTGCCCGCCACTGCTCCCCGGCCAGGCCGACGCGGTCATCGGCATGGGCCAGGCGCAGTCCGGCTTCGGCCACCAGCACATAGCGCTGGCGCGGCTCCAGCGGCGCCAGCGTGGCAGTCTCGACATCCAACTGGGGCAGCAGGCCAATACCCTGCAGCAGGCGCAATTCAAAGGCGCGCAGCGCCAGCTGCAGCGTGTCCTGGTTCTGGCTGGCCAGCAGCTGGGTGGTGGCGGCATAGGCATCGAAGAGGAGCGGATGGGGATCATCGCGGGCCAGCAGCCGCATCAGTAGCTCATTGAGGTAGTAGCCCGACAGCAGCGCATCGCCGCTGGGCATGACATGGCCGCCCTGCCATTCGGCGCTCTTGAGATTGCGGATTTCCGCATCGCCGCCAAAGGCAACATGCAGCGGCTGCAGCGGCAGCAGGAAGGGCCGAAAGCTGGAGCTGGGCTTCTTGGCGCCGCGCGCCACCAGCGCCACCCGGCCGTAGTGGCGGGTGAACACATCCAGGATCAGGCTGGACTCGCTCCAGTCGTAGCGATGCAGCACATAGGCCGGCTCGTTGCTGATGCGCTGGCTGGCCACGGGCAGATCAGGCCCACGGCCGTGGCAATTGGCCGCCCCAGCCATTGCAATGCGTGAGCAAAGGGTTAATTGCGTCATGGCTTGTCCCCGCCCCGCCCGTGCCAGCACCGGCCGCGGAACCGGCTTTGCC
>JAQGNK010000490.1 GCA_028291905.1 Polaromonas sp. | reverse complement strand
CGAGGTGGTTTTCCATCGGCGTGCCTGACAGGCAGAGGCGGTGCCGGGTGTTCAGCTCGGCCACCACCTGCGCTGCATGGGTGCTGGCGTTCTTGATGTTCTGCGCCTCGTCGAGCACCACCAGGTGCCAGGGCTGGCCGTGCCAGCGTTCGCGGTCGCGCTGCAGCAGCGAATAGGGCACGATCACCAGGTCGTGCGCAGCCATCTCGCCGGCCGACTGGTGGCGCTCCTTGCCGTGCAGCACCAGGGTGCGCAGGCCGGGGGTGAAGCGTTCGGCCTCGCGCCGCCAGTTGCCCATCAGGCTGACCGGCGCGACCACCAGCGCCGGGCGGGTCAGGCGGCCGGCTTCCTTTTCAACCAGCACATGCGCCAGCGTCTGCAGCGTCTTGCCCAGCCCCATGTCGTCGGCCAGAATGCCGGCCAGGCCGTGCTGGCGCAGGAACTGCAGCCAGTCCAGCCCGTGCTGCTGGTAGGGGCGCAGGCTCGCGTGCAGGCCGGCGGGCGCGGGCACGCCGGGCAGCTGGCTGTGGCCGCCGAGCTGGCGCACCAGGTCGCGCAGGGCTTGCGCGCCCTCCCAGACCGCGCCCTCGCCCAGGGCCGCGCCGGTGCGCAGGGCGTCAAGCCGCGACAGGCGCAGGCTGGCGCCTGAAAAATCATGGCTGCGGTCGCCCACCAGCTCCAGCAGCGCGGCCATCCAGGGTCGCAGCGGGTCGGTGGGCAGGCGGATGAAGCCGCTGCCCTGCGCGTTTTGCAGGTACACAAAAGGCGGCAGCACCGGCTGGCCGGTGGCTGCGTCCGGCGGGCTGGCGGCGGCGGTGGCGATCAGCTCGGGCAGCCAGGGCAGGATGTTGTGGCGCTGGCCGTTGATTTCCATGCCCAGCGACAGATCGAACCATGGCGAGGGAGCGTCGCCCTGGCCCTCGCCCTCGCTTTCTCCAGCGTCGCCGCCGCCGCCGTCCTGCGGCTGCAGCTGCACATCGAGCGCGTCGGCCCGGCTGATCCAGCGGTTCAGGGCTTCGTCCTGCGCGACCTCGAAGCCAGCCTGGCGCAGTTTTTCAAAACCGGTGTCGAGCCAGCGCAGCCAGTCCTGGTCGGACGGCTGGCCCGCGCTGCCGAAGCGGCCTTCGCCTGCGGGCGGCAAGCCCAGCGCGGCCAGCCGGGCGATGGCCGCCTGCTCGGCCTGAAGGTCGCGCTCAAGCAGCAGCCGGCCCTGGGGCGTCTCGACCGGCACCGCGCCGGCCTGGGCCTCCCACCAGCCGCGATGGCCGGCGTAGTCGAAGCAGAGCCGCGCCTGCATCAGGCCGTTGGCCGCCCGCTCTTCGGGCGCGCTGGGCGCCAGGCGCAGGCAGGCCTTGGGCGCGATGCCCGCGAGCCGGGCCAGGTGCAGCATCGGCGGCAGTGGCAGGGGCCCCAGGCGCTGCGCCAGCTCGTGGGCATGCTTTTTCAGGGCCGACACCTGCAGCGGCGGGGCATTGAGCAGCAGGTGCAGCTGGGCCGGCGCCAGGCCCTCGGCCTGCACCAGGCCGCACAGCCCCCGCGCCTGGTCGACGTAGAGCGGCGGATTGTTCGGGCAGACAATGGCGTCGCTGGGCTGGCTGCTGTCCAGTCTGGCCGGCCGGGCGCGCAGCACCCAGCCCGGCGCGGCGCCGGCGGGCTTGCCGGCCACCTCTTCCCAGGCCCAGTCAAGCGAGCGGGGCGGCCCCCACTGAACCGGCCTGCCGGGCGAATCCGGGTCGTTTTCCAGGAACAGCCGCCCGGTGCCGGCGGCCAGCTCCAGCGCCAGCGGCCCGGCATGGCCCTCCAGGATGACGCTGGCGCTGTCGCCGTGGCGGTAGGGCTGGTCGCTCTCTGGCAGGGCGCGCAGCAGCTGCAGCAGCCGCTGTTCGGCCTCGCCGGCTTGGCTGCAGACCAGGTGCGCCTGTTGCGGCAGCTGCCGCAGGCTTTTGGGCTTGGCCCACTGGCTGTTGGATTTTTTGCGGAAAGACAGCCTGGGCTCGATCTGCAGCTGGCCTTTATGGCCCACGCCGCTGGCCGTGCCGAGCAGATACAAAAACTGTTCCACCCGGTCCCTGGCGCCGCCGGGGGTTTCTGCCGTGGCTTCGGCCGGCCGGCCGCCGGCCTGGTCCAGCGCCTGCAGCCAGCGCAGCAGCTGCACGTCCGCCTCCCTGGCGGAAATTTCCTGCTGGCGCGCCTGCTCGGCCAGCTGCGCCTGCCGGGCGGCGTCGATCTGCGCTGCCGTGGGCGCGGCGCGGGCGGCGGCGCCGGGGCTTGCCGCCGGCAACTGCCGGCCCCGGCTTGCCGCCAGCAGCAGCATTGCCACGCCGTGCTTGCACTGGTGGGCCACGGCGCAGCTGCAGGCGCTGTGCCAGTACTCAATTCGGTTGTCGGGTGTCAGCGCCAGCTCGATCATGACTTCATGGCTGCTTTTTTCATCGGCCACTTCGCCTTCGAGCAGCCACTGTCCGTTCATCGGCGTCAGCGCCAGGTCCAGCACGCTGTCATTGCAGTACAGCGCCACGCCTTGCAGATGGATGGTAGGGTGGCAGAAGGCCTTGATGGATGCCGGATCGAACCAGGAGTTCTCTTTGAAAAGAATTGTTTTCATTCAAATATTGTTCTTTCCCTTGTGCCACCTGCGCAAACAGCTATTGAAAAAATAGCATCATGAGGTCGTGCGCTGCTTTGCATGTGATTTCAGTTCGCACATTCGTCAGTTCAGTCAGGCTCGACTTGCTGCGTCATTCCAGCGAAAACCGGAATCGGGAAGGGCTGAAAGCGTGCGCTGCTGGATTGCCGCCTTAGCAGGAATAACGCCCGAACAAGCCCATCATTGCGGATTGAACTGGAAGTGGAACGGGCATGGCTGTCTGAGGCAGCCAGGCAACCTGTCGACCCGCCGGGGGATTTTTCCTGACGCGAATGCCAGCCGTGGCCGGAACTCGAAACTCAGCCGCGCGGCCCCGCCGCCAGCACATGGCCGGCCTGCTCGTCGGCGTGGTAGCTTGAGCGCACCATCGCGCCGACGGCGGCATGGCTGAAGCCCATCTTGTAGGCTTCTTCCTCGAACATCTTGAAGGTGTCCGGATGGACATAGCGGCGCACCGGCAGATGCGACATCGAAGGCGCCAGGTACTGGCCGATGGTCAGCATGTCGATGCCGTGCGCCCTCATGTCGCGCATGACCTGCAGGATTTCCTCGTCGGTCTCGCCCAGGCCGACCATGATGCCGCTCTTGGTCGGCACGTCGGGGTGCAGCGCCTTGAACTTTTTCAGCAGGTTCAGCGAGAACTGGTAGTCGCTGCCGGGGCGCGCTTCCTTGTA